>JBGTCJ010000425.1:0-6963 GCA_041748895.1 Pirellulaceae bacterium | reverse complement strand
TTGGCAGGCTACCATCCCGGAACTCGTTCCTCGGGGACAGTTGCATCAAGCCGTTGCGCTTGGCAGCCTGAGTTTCAATTTGGCCCGCAGTGCCGGTCCTGCGATCGGCGGATTATTGATCGCGACGGTCGGAAATTGGTCGGCCTTTGCCGTGAACGCCGGATCCTTTGCATTCGTGATTTCGGCACTGTTGATATGGCGTCGCGATCCTCCGCCGCGCGGGCCTCGAGAATCGTTCGTTCGGGCGATGTCGAGCGGCGTGGGGACACTTCTCCGTGATCGTGTCATTCGTAACATTTTCCTCCGAGTATCGCTATTTGTGTTCCCGGCAAGTGCCCTCTGGTCTTTGCTGCCGCTGGTGGTCCGCGAACACCTGGGTTGGAACTCTAGCGGTTACGGATTTCTGGTCGGTTGCGTCGGACTGGGAGCGATCGTGGTGACCAGCGGATTACCAACGTTCCGGCGGCGGCTGGGCCTGGACCAGACGGTGTTTGCCGCCATGCTTCTGTTCTCGATCGGGTTGCTGCTGCTGTCGATGACACAAATCCGCTTGATCGGGATGTGCTCGTGCCTGGTGATGGGGGCGGGGTGGATGATGGCGCTCACAACGCTCAACGCCACAGCCCAAGTCACGCTTGAGCACTCGCTTCGGGCGCGGGGCATGGCCTGCTACCTGACGTGTATGGCGGCATCCATGGCGATCGGGGCCCTGCTGTGGGGGGTGATCGCGGCGGAATTCTCGATCGTCACCTCGCTTGCCATGGCCGCTGCAGCGACACCGCTATTGGCCGTGATCGGAAATCAGTTCTCGATCGAAACCACTCAGCCGCGCTAGCGCGGTCCCAGATAGAGCGACTGGCCGGTATACCGCCTTTGAAGTGTCGGCGCGTCCCAAACGGTCTCACCGAAGGCCGGGTCGCCAACGAGATACTTGCCGTTGTCGAGCCGTTTTAAAATCACAACCGCATGCCCGCTTTCGCGCCGGCCAAATAGTCGAGGCGAAGCGCCGCCGCCCCACTGAATCACCTCGTCGCCGAAATAGACAAGTGCGATCAAGGGAAACTGCTGGGATTGCCAGCGATTGAGCTGCCGATCGGCCAACTTCGGCATCAGTTCGCCTCCGCGAGTCTGCGTCATTAGACCGCGGTAAAGACCCAGGGGCTCCGTTCCGCCACGGCTGGTCAAACACTGCTCGATTAACGCAGCCTCTTCGGCCTCGATCCCGTGGTGGCGTAGAAGGGTGACTGCCGCAGCCGCTCCACAAGTTGCGCTGTGACTTTGAACACAAACGTCTCCAGACCAACGACTCGGCTCGGCGAGCACAACGGGCGAGACCTTCGCCCTCAGCAAGGGCGCGAACAAAAATGTGATCGATAGCGAGACAGCGAACGAAAAAATCAAGGTGTGTCGGTGGCCACGTTGCTCCGGAAACGTCCATGCCATCCCGGTCGCAAAGCAGATCAGGATGGGCGTCAAATTGCTGATCAAGATCGCCGAACTGACGCTCAGCAGCTGCGTCAACTCAAGGCGTCCCACAATGAAGGACGCGTAGAGTGCGGACGATAGGGTGGCGCCGGCGAAAACCACCAATCGCGACCGATCCAGAAAGCGACCAAGGCGCAACCCCAGCCACCCGGCAAGTACCGCCAGGGAGAGAATCACCACCGATGCGATCATGAGGTCGGAAATCATGGACATACCAACGCGGAACTAGGCCTCATTATCTCTAGCACGACAACCGTGAGACCGCCATTAAAAATGGTTAAAATGTTCATCGCCCGCAAGATCATTTCCAGCCGTTTCAGTGACTTTAAGGACACTATCCTCACCTACAGATCTCCTTGAGGCGGACTCGGTTCCAATAGGGGGCCCCAGGAGTAGGCCATCGCACGCGACCTCGACGAACTTGATTAGCCGTGACTGTGATGAGGGGAACATTCAAGAGAACGCCGAGTCGAGGGCATCCAACGGGTGACAACGCATCACACCGCGACTTGAACTACACTGCTACAGAGCGAATCTTGGACCGTATTAACCATTCACATCCCGTTCCTTTGCCCCTAGTGAGTTCCCGCCCATGCTCGCCCACCCGTCAGCTTCCGTCGCCTTCGTACCACTCCTGATCGCTGCGATCCTCTCAGGTGCGATGTTCGCACCACCGACGCTAGCTCAAGATGCTCCAGACACCGCGCCGGTGAGCGAAGTCGCTCAGTCCGATTCGACCCAACCCCCGCAGTCGACTGACACATCGCGTCCCGAGGTGCCGGAACAGAGTGAGCCAGGAGATGCTGCAGTTGACGAAAAGTCCGCCACCGCTTCGGATGAGCCGACGCAGTCGGCGAAGGAAAAAGCCAAGGCCAACAATCAATCCAAGAAGGAGGCGCCGGACGCACCGAGACGGCTCCCTAACTTTGGCAGCCTTACCCTGCCGATGCTTCCTGGGCAACCTTGGCGCGTTCATGATCTGAACCGTCCTCGGCCGCCGATGGTTACCCCCGGAACCCCGAGCACGTACGACCAGCCGGGGACGGCTCCCAGCGATGCAATCGTGCTGTTTGATGGCGTCGATTTGTCGCAGTGGGCCCACACCGGGCCTGACGGTCCAGATCAGTTGATCGAACCCAAATGGAAGGTCGAAAACGGATACTTCGAAGTCGTCCCCAGGACCGGTACGCTACGGACGATCGATAGCTTCGGCTCGTGCCAGCTTCACCTCGAATGGCAAGCCCCCGCGGAGGTGAAGGGCGACAGTCAAGGTCGCGGCAATAGTGGCATCCACTTCATGCAGGAGTACGAAATCCAGATCCTGGATTCCTACAACAGCCGGACCTACGCCGATGGGCAAGCGGGGGCAATGTATGGCCAGTACCCACCCATGGTGAACGCATCGCGTCCACCGGGGGAGTGGCAAATCTACGACATTATTTTTGAGGCGCCCGAGTTCTCCCTCAGCGGTGAACTCGAGAAACCGGCGTTCGTCACGGTGCTGCACAACGGAGTTCTGTTGCACCATCGCCGACAATACTACGGTCCCTCGGGTGGTCGCGTAGTGCCTAAGTACAGCAAGCAGAGCCCCGCGGCCCCGATCACGCTACAGGATCACGGCAACCCCGTACGATTCCGAAACATTTGGATTCGTCCCCTGGTGCTGGATTGATCGACCGCGAATGACTCTTGTCGAAGCGCGGAACCAGCCATCCGACGGCGGCCAAGCCGACCAGGCTCAGCAACACCGAAAAAAGGTTGAAGTTGGAGAAACAAGCGATCGACATCATCACCACAACGCCGATCGTCGCGGCCGTCCGGGGCGGCAATGCCCAGAGGCCCAATCCACAGGCCGTCTCGATCACGATCACCTTCCGCGAGTACCACTTGGCGAGCTCGCGGAGAGAATCCTCGCTGAGCATTCGACGCAGCCCGTTGAAGACCCAGAAGTCACGATCGACAAAATAGATTTCGTAGAGCACCTGCCCCGACCAATACGACTCGGTCCATTTCCCAGCTGCCCCGCCTAGCAAGATCACCGAGACGATGCCTCGCGATAGGCGAGCGGCTTTCCGGACAAGCACCTTGTCCTCATCGACACCGATTCGGTGCACCAACCAGAGCGACCAGAGCATGGTCCACCAAGCGGTAACGAACGTCATGTCGTTGTAGCTTCCCTGATGAAGACAGAGAACCGAAAGCGAGAAAATCGCCACCCAGCTCGCAGCCTTTCGCCATGCCAACGATCGGACCCACAGCAGCGTCGCAAGGGCAGTGATCGCCAATCCATAAGCGGCGAGGATCACCCACGGCGATGCCAACCATGACGGAAAAAAACGCTGATTCAGCGGGATCACGAAATACGTTCGAAGCATCACCGCAAACGCAGCGACCTTCCAAAGGATGGCGACCATCGTCGCGGCGACTACCCATCGTAAAGCCACCTCGCACCGCGGCAGATTCGACGGCGTTCCCTCGCGATCCGCCAAGGGAAAGGCATCCGACCCTACGGCGACAAGCGAGTCTCCGCTATTCAAGGCAACACCTGATCATCGAGGTCGATGGCGGACTCTCCCGCGGGTATCGCGATCCAACGCGTCGTCAACGATTGCTCTCGGTAGCGACTGGTGAGCGTCAACGTCCGCTTCTCCCGCCGCCGAAACATGACTTCGCGGTTGTCACCGAACGTGAATAAACGCACGGGGAAGTGGTTGAGCGTTCCTTTGAGTGGCACGCGATCGCTCGAACTCCGCCCCGGCGCTGGAAATACCTCAAAGGTGTTGTGAAAGTTGTACATCGCCGGGATCGGCGCCTGCGCCGCCCATCGGACAAAAGTATCGGTCTGCAGGTGGAAACGTCGAAGGGTAGCGCGTTGGATGAATTCGCAATACGGCATCGCGATCAGCCAGAGGGCGATTGAAGCCAGCAAAACGACGATTGCCGCAAATCCATAGTCACGGCGGAAGGGGGGCGGCGCGCCTGTGGTGTCTCTCAGTGACACACCGTCCGGTGTCGGTCCGATCGATGGCATCGATTTTCTCACAGCCCACCAACGAGCCGCGTGATGGTTTCCTTGACCAACTGCGGGCTGGCATTGGGATTTCGTTTCCTAGCCTGGCCGATCAGCGATCCGATCGCTTGCTGCTTGCCCGCCTTGATGTCCGCAATGACTTGCGGATTGGCCTCGAGCAACTCACCGCACAACGCTTCGATCTCACCCGCATCGACGCTTTTGATTCCCAGCGAGGCGATCGCCTCATCAACCGAATCGGTCGACAACAGTAACTTGGCAAACACGTCGCGGCCACGCGCGTTGTCGATCGAGCCGGTGACCACGCGGCGCAACAAGTCGCCGAGCGTCGCCGCAGGTATCGGGAATTGTTCGATTGGCCACCCGTGATCATTCATCGCTCGCATCACATCTTGCAACACCCAATTGCTCGCCCGCCGGCCATCCCCGCAGATCGCAGCCACACTCTCGTAGTAGGCGATCATCGCGGGTCCCTGGTTGACGATCACGTCGGCATCGTACGCTTTGATTTCGTACTGCGATGACAGCCGACGGCGCGCCTCCGCGGGCAGTTCACCCAGTGCGTCACGAATCGCTTCGATTCGTTGGGTTGGAATCCGAACGGGGAGCAAATCCGGGTCGGGGAAATATCGATAGTCGGCCGACTCTTCCTTTTCACGTTGCGGGAACGTTGCCTCACGCCCGTCGTCCCAACCTCGCGTCGTCTTGGGATGTGTCTCGATCGTCGCGCCGGTCTCCTCCCACGCCAGGTACTGACGCTCCATTTCGTAGGCAATCGCCCGGTCAACCGAGCGAAAGCTGTTCATGTTCTTGACCTCGACGATCGGTGTCGCGACACGTTTCTGGTCGACATGGATCCAAAGATTGACGTTGGCGTCAACCCGCAAACTCCCCTCTTGCATCTCGCAGTCCGAAACATCCAGATGAGTCAAAAGCAGCTTCAATTCGGTGAGAAACGCCTTCGCCTCGGCCGACGAACGCATGTCGGGTTGGCTGACGATTTCGAGCAGTGGTGTCCCACACCGATTCAGGTCGATCCGTGATTCGGCGCGACCCGACGCTTCATCGTGCATGCTCTTTCCGGCATCCTCCTCGAGGTGAGCGCGAATGATGCCAATGCGTCTCACGTCGGCATCCTCTCCGGTTTGAGGGATGTCGAGAAAGCCATCGGCACAAATCGGCAGGTCGAACTGGCTGATCTGGTATCCCTTGGGCAAGTCAGGATAAAAGTATTGCTTTCGATCCCACTTGGTCATGGGCGGGATCGTGCAGTTGAGCGCCAATCCCGTTCGGATCGCCAATTCGATCGCCTGTTCGTTGAGCACTGGTAGCGCGCCGGGCAGGCCAAGGCAGACCGGGCACACCAATGTGTTGGGCGGGGAGCCAAAGGTTGTTTGGCAGCGACAAAACAGTTTCGTGCGGGTCCTCAACTGGACATGGACCTCGAGGCCGATCACGGTTTCAAAATCGTGCCGGGTGGCGGTGGTCATCTCGTGGGTCTCGCGCGGTGGTGTTCGGTCACGGTCTGATAGGCGGCGCCCAATCGAAACAAGCTTGACTCGGCCAGCGGCGGAGCTTGCAATTGGATCGCGATCGGCAGGCCGTCATCGTCCAATCCGGCGGGTAGTGAGATCGCGGGAATACCCGCCAGGTTGGCACCGACGGTGAATAGGTCGCAGAGGTACATCTCAATTGGGTTATCGATCTTCTCGCCAAGCCGAAATGCCGGAGAGGGAGTGACCGGCCCGAGGATGGCATCGATTTTCTGAAACGCCGCGTCGTAGTCTCCGCGAATCAGACGGCGCGCCCGGAGTGCCTTGACATAGTAGGCATCGAAGTAGCCGGTCGAGAGTGCGTAGGTACCGAGCATGATTCGCCGTTTGACTTCGCTACCAAAACCCTGAGCTCGACTCTGGCAGTACGTCGCCACAAGCGGCCCGTGCTCCGCGCCCTGTTCCGCTGTGATCGACGCGCGAAATCCGTAATGCGCCCCGTCATAACGCGATAGGTTGCTACTGGCCTCACTCGGCGCGATCACGTAATAGGTAGGCACACCGTAACGGCTGTTAGGTAGATCGATGCCGACCAGGGTGGCCCCGAGCTGCCGAAACACGTCGGCCGACCGCAGCACCGCGGCGGCAATCGACGCATCCAGCCCCTCAGGTTCAGAACCGTCCTGCGCGGGGCCACCGCGAAGCACACCGATTCTCATCCCGCGAAGGTCGTCGCGGGGGGCGGCCGCCGCGAGGTAATCGTCGGAGGGAACCTGCAGTGACGTCGAGTCGCGCGGATCGTACCCAGCAACGGCCTGAAGCAGGCGGGCGGCATCTGCGACGGACCAGGCCATCGGACCGACTTGGTCGAGGCTACTGGCGAACGCGATCAACCCATACCGGCTGACGCGCCCGTAGGTTGGCTTGAGCCCCGTGATGCCGCAAAAGGCCGCG
>JBGTCJ010000424.1:0-25296 GCA_041748895.1 Pirellulaceae bacterium | reverse complement strand
CATTCGATTCCAGCAGTGACCTCCGGGTCGAGTTGTTTGCCGAGCAGCCAAACTCATTTTCCGTCGACATCCGCCTGGCACATTGACGGTCGGTGTCTCGCCGTTTGTGCCGTGTGCGTCGGTAACGCGTTCCGTGGATCGATCGGAAGGGTTCGACAGGTGGTCGTCATGACGATCGCCATGCAGTACGATCGGCGGAAGCGCCGATTCGGCTCGGGGACGCAGGTTTTTTCTGGGTCACGCAGTCTTCTTGGGTCGGCACGATCGTTTCCCATTTGTGGAAAGTCGCCGCGATGGCAAAGTTGGAACCGAGTATCGAGATTTCGCCCACCGTGCTGGAGACGCTTCATCGCATCTACCGCCAGCGGTCGGACGTACAGGGGCAGCTCGATCGCGGCCCCAAGCAGATTCAGGCTGGCGCCGCCATGGTTGCCAAGGCACGGCAGGCGGTCGACGACGCGACGGCTGCGATCAAACGGGCAAAGATGTCCGCCGATCAAAAGCAGTTGCAATTGAAGGAACGCGAACAGAGGGTCGTCACGCTCAAGGGAAAACTCAATACGGCGGCAAGCAACCGCGAGTTCGACTCGTTCCGCGAGCAGATCGCGGCCGATGAACAAGCCAACAGCGTGCTCAGTGACGAAATCCTGGAGGCACTCGAGCAGATCGACGTACTCGAGGCCGATCGCCGAAATCGCCAACAGGAGTTGGTCGATCAGGAGGATGAGCAGGCCAAACGGATTGCTCGGGTCACCGAACAATTGGAAATCTGCCGACAGGACTTAACACGCGTCGAATCGCAGAGAGTCGAAGCCGAGAAGGAGGTCCCCGATGCGATTCGGACCGAGTACCAACGACTGGTCCATGCCCGAGGTGAGGAAGCGCTCGCGCCGATTGACGGCGACACGTGCGGTGGTTGCTTCCAGACGCTGACGACGCAGCTAATGAGTCAGATCTTGCTGGCACGATTGGTGCGGTGTCCCACCTGTGGCGCGTTTCTGTATCGTCGTGGCGAGACGCGGGTTGGCGGCGCAACCTAACGTTGTGCCGCAGTGTCTCAGTCGCAGCGATGGCTGCGTGAAGAGGCGACGACCGAAATTTTTTGTTTTTTTCCGGCGCCGAGTCAGCGCACTTCATCCGTTCAGGAATCGTTCCCGGGACGCCTCACGGCGTGGAAACGTCGATGGTCATCATCGGAATCGTAGGATTTCCGGCGGGTGGTAAGTCCACCGTTGCCCGGAGGCTAGCGGAACTCGGCGCGACCTGGATCAATGCCGATGCGGTCGCGCACGACGTGCTGCGAATGCCCCGAATCATCGAAGAATTGACCCGGCATTTTGGCGACACCCTTGTCTCGGCCGACGGGCAGATCGACCGCCGAAGGCTCGGTGGCTTAGTTTTCGGGGATGACGACGCGAAGGTCGCAGCACTAAGATATCTGGAGTCGGTCGTCCACCCACCCACGCGTCAAGAAATGCTTCGGCAGATCGCTCGGGCGGATCGGCAACGGGCGATCGCGGTCATCTTGGACGTGCCACTGTTGCTCGAAAGCGGGTGGTCGTTTTGGTGCGACGAAATTTGGTTCGTTGACACCGCGTTTGAGATCCGCATCGCCAATGCCACCGCGCGGGGATGGAGCGGCGATCAATTGCGATGGCGCGAGCGGATGCAAGCGACGGCGATCGAAAAAAATCGATGGTCCACCGTTTCGATTCGCAACGAGTCGTCGCTCGAAACCTTACTTTTGAATGTTGATCGTCACTGGAATGAACGCGTGCTTTGCCGATCCGGAGCCCCACCTGACCCTGAACATTGCCGTGCCCTGCTAACCCGCGGGGAATACTGAATCGACCCATCCAGCATTCCCGCGCACGTTCCAATTGGAATTCTCCTCTCCAACCTGCCTCTCATCTTCTTTAGCGATCGCACCAAGGGATTGTTATGCAACCCAATCGTCCCAACCGGCCACGTGATGACTCACGTCCTCGGCGTCCTTTCGCCGCGCGACATGTCGAGAACGGTAACGACCGATTCACCTCTTCGCGACCGCGACATCCCGATGCCGAGGTTGACCAGCGGATTCGGGAGCTCGATGCCGAACGCGATCCGCTCTCCCTGCCCGAAGAGATTGTCAGCGAGGCCAACCGCGCCGGCCAACGCGTCGGCATCCCCCAGCCGTCGGAGGACGACGCCCGGGCGCTCAATATCTCGCAATTGCAACGGATGCCAGCTGAGGATTTGGCCGCGATGGCGGAGGCCGAGGGGATTGAGGATCTCAACGGTTTCAGCAAACAGGAATTGATTTTCCGCGTCCTCAAGGAGCGGATGAAGAACAACGGACTCATGTATGGAGAGGGAACGCTCGAAATCCTTCCGGATGGCTTTGGGTTTCTGCGGAGCGCCGACTACCACTACCTTTCGTGCCCCGACGACATCTACGTTTCGCCCAGCCAGATTCGGCGGTTCGGCTTGCAAACCGGCAGCCACGTCGCCGGCCAGATTCGTCCGCCCAAAGAGAACGAACGGTATTTTGCTCTGCTGCGAGTCGAGGCGATCAATCGGCAGGACCCCAGCGGGCGCGGGCGGCAGGTCCCCTTCGACGAGCTGACACCGCTGCACCCGAACAAACGCATCGTGCTCGAACATCGATCCGATGAGATGAGCACGCGGGTCGTCGACCTGATGACGCCGATCGGATTTGGCCAACGAGGGTTGATCGTCAGCCCGCCTCGGGCTGGCAAAACGGTCCTGATGCAGCAAATGGCTCGGGCCGTGCTCCACAACTACCCCGAAGCCTATGTCTTCGTGCTGCTGATCGATGAGCGGCCCGAAGAGGTCACCGACATGGAACGCGAGGTCCGCGGCCCGCAGTGCGAAGTGATCAGCAGCACCTTCGATGAACCGGCGCAGCGACACATCCAGGTCGCTCAAATGGTAATCGAGAAGGCCAAGCGGATGGTCGAGGCCGGCGTCGATGCCGTTATCTTCCTCGACTCGATCACCCGATTGGCCCGCGCCCACAACAGCGACGGAGAAACGACCGGGAAACTTCTGACCGGCGGCCTCGATTCCGGTGCCCTGCAGCGACCCAAATCTCTGTTCGGCTCGGCACGCAAAGTCGAAGAGGGCGGGTCGCTGACGATCATCGCCACCGCATTGGTCGACACCGGCAGTCGAATGGATGACGTGATTTTCGAAGAGTTCAAAGGTACCGGGAATCTGGAGATCGTGCTCGACCGAACGCTGGTCGATCGCCGGATCTGGCCTGCCATCGATCTGAGCCGCAGCGGGACGCGACGCGAAGAGATGTTGATGGACCCCGAGGAGTATCGGCGGACATCGCTGCTGCGACGCGTGCTCGCGGAAATGTCGCCCGTCGATGCGATGGAATCACTCCTCAAGCAACTGCGGAAAACGCAAAACAACGCTGAGTTCTTGATGAGTTTGCGGGAAGCGAGGTAACGGGCAACGTGAAATCCGAAGCACAGCAGGGCGGCGGGATCAGCGGAGAGTCCAACGGGTTGACCGGTCCGATCCCCGCCGGCCGGGTCGTCATTGTCGCGTCCCGGTACAATGCCGAAATTTGCGACTCGCTCGCCCGAGCGGCAATCGAAACGCTTGTTGCCGCCGGGATCGACCGCGACGATTGCCCCCTGTTGCGGGTACCCGGTGCTTGGGAGCTGCCGCTCGCCGTTTCGCAGTCACTCTCGATGCCGCGGGTGATCGGTGCGATCGCTTTGGGAGTCGTGATTCGCGGGGAAACGACGCATGACGAACACATCAATCGGGCCGTGAGCATGGCGCTGATGCAAATCGGGATCGATCGCGGAAGGCCCGTGGGCTTCGGTTTGCTGACCTGCAACACGCCGGAACAAGCGGCCGCTCGCGCCGGCGGCGACTTGGGAAACAAAGGGATCGAGGCTGCCGACGCGGTGCTCGAGATGCTCCGATTGTTTCGGCCCGATCGCCGGCCGGCGAATTGATTCGCCTGACCCCTTTTCAGCCCCGTTGCACGGAGCGAGTCGATCGGCGTTAATCATTCGCGGCGGATCGCCGCCTTGCCATGCATCGATCGCTCGAGTTCCTCCTCTTTTGTTTCCGCCCCATCCATGGCCACGCGTCGCCGAGCCCGAGAGATCGTGCTTCAATTGCTGTACGAAGCTGACTTGAACCCGGGGCGCACCCCTGAGGCGTCGCGAGCTTTCATCCGCTCACGGATGCAGGGCCGCAAGGGGCTGACCGAGTTCGCCGACAAGCTTCTAAAGGGCACGCTCGAGCACCGCGATCGAATCGACGCCGATTTGACGAAATTGGCCGCCCACTGGACGCTCTCGCGGATGGCCGTCACCGATCGCAACGTGCTGCGATTGGGAGGTTACGAGATTCTCTTTGGCGACACGCCCGCGCCCGTCGCGGTCAACGAGGCGGTGGTGCTTGCCAAGCGCTATGGCGATCGCAACAGCCCACGGTTCGTCAACGGCGTTCTCGATCGATTGATGCACACCCGCGATCAGGCGTCGTAACAACCGCCGGTCCGGTCGCTGGCGCTTACGGCTGGTATCCGACCGCGATCAGGCGTCGTAACAACGGCGTGGCAACCGCCTCGCGTTCTTTACGACCATGCGGTCCAGTGGCAGCAGCACAAGGGCCGATGTTTAGACGTCCCCGTGATCAAGCGGCCCCGTGGTTAGGCGGCCCCGTGGTTAGGCGGCCCAGCGGCGGGCGATCGGCGCTCGCTCGGTCGCCGCTTCGGTCGCTCCCTCAGAGAACACCTCTGCCGCGTCATCCTCGTCCTCTTCCTCGCAGCGGAATACCCGCAGATCGCTGGCCGGGATATCGACATCTTCAATCGTCGTCACGCCGAGCCCTCGGAGAATCGTCGACAGTTGCAGATCGAGTTGGTCCAGTTGTGACAACACGTCATCTTGCCGACGCTCGAGGTCATCGAGCAATTTGCCCGCCTCGATCTCTTCTGAAATGCCCGTTCGATTGAGTCGACTGGTCAAATTCAATCCTCTGGTGGAAAGGAATTCTCGTCCGCCCGATTTCACACCGACTCATGCCGAGGACCGTGCCGTTCTCGCGGATCGGGTGGTCGGACAGTGAGCGTTGCAGTGGGTGAATCGACTGTCGAGCGGACGGCCGATGATCATGGACGCCGAAGTGAGTGTCAGCGAAGCGAGGTCGAGCTTGACGATTGGGCCAAGCCTTTCGCGCAGCCTTTTCATCTTGCCGCCGACGGTCCGAGTCGCCTACAGCGGGGACAGAGACCACGGGGATGGTCCGCCGGAGAACGCTGAACAGCTAGCAAACGCTCGAGGGACGGAGACGCAGCGATGACAAGAATCGATGACTCGGGGGCAGCCGCCGCCTTCTCGGCGGAGGCGTCAGGCCGGAACAGGGCGAGCGGGCTCGCCGATATGGATGTCGACCAATTCATGGGACTGTTGATCGCCGAGCTGCAGAACCAGGATCCGCTGGAGCCGATGAAAAACTCGGACATGGTCCAGCAGATCAGCCAGATTCGAGAGATCGGTGCGACCGACCAGTTGACGCAAACGCTCTCTTCACTCAAGGAAAGTCAAGAATTGGTGACCGCCAGCGGCTTGATCGGACAAACCGTGCAGGGGCTGGCGGATGATTCGTCGGCGGTCGATGGAGTGGTCGACCGGGTGACGGTTGTAACGGATAGTGAAAATCGGGCGCGGAATGTCAAAGTTCACGTCGGCAATCAGACGATGGAGATCAGAAATGTGAGGACGATTCTGAACCGACAGAGTTAATCGTCGACACGCGCCGCGACCGCCCCCGAGGTGATCGTCGGCAGACGTGACGGCGACCATCGTCCTTCTCGCCTCCCCCCGAGCAAGGACGATTCCGTGGGTTTGACCTCCGCATTGACCACCGCCCTGACCGGGCTGAGCGCGGCCGAAACGCAAATCGACGTGATTGGCAACAACCTCGCCAACTCACAAACCGTTGGGTTCAAATCGTCTCAAGCCGTCTTCGCGTCCCAGTTTCTGCAGACGCTCAGTCTGGGGGCCGCACCGAGTGTTGACAACGGCGGGACCAACCCACGTCAGGTCGGATTGGGAGTTCAGGTCGCCGAGATCGCGGCCAATCACAATCAGGGAACGATCGAGATCAGCAACAGCCCCTCGGATCTGGCGATCCAAGGCGATGGCTACTTCATTGTTGAGGGCCCCTCGGGTGAGCAACTCTACACTCGCAACGGGATCTTCAAACTCAACGCCGATGCCCAATTGGTCAACTCGACGGGCCAGCGACTGCTTGGCTACGGGATCGACGACAATTACCGGCTTCAGGAGACTCAGCTCGTCCCGCTGAATATCCCGCTGGGTTCCAACGTCGTCGCCAAGGCGACCGAGAACGTGACCTTCGAAGGAACGCTCACGCCGCAGGGCGATGTGTCGACGGTCTCCCAGGTGGTTCAGAGCGCGGTGCTCGGAGACGCCAGTGTCCCGCGACCCGACGTGTCGGGAGTCAACTTGCGGAGCGCGCCTCTGGTCAATCCTGCGACGATCGGCATCACCCCCGCGGGCGCGGGCGCTTTGGCGGCGGGAACCTACCAGTACCGCTTTGCGCTAGTTGACAGCAACGGCCGCGAAGCCACACCGAGCACGGCGATCTCGCAAACCTTGGCCGCCGCCGGAGGAGTGGATTTCAGCAACCTGCCGGTCGATCCCGCCGGCGGTAGCTTTCCGAGCGTCAACGTCTACCGAACGGAGGCCGGAGGCAGCGATTTCTTTCTGCTCGGATCGGCCGCGGCAGGCGGTGCGTTCAGCGACGACGGTTCCCTCGCGCTCTCGGCCAATCCGCTCGACACCACGCTGCTCTCTGGCAATTACTCCTACATGATCACCTACGGTCGATCGGGTGAACCCGACAGCCGTCCCGCCGCAGTGCTCGGACCCCGCAATGTCGTCAACGGACGGATCACACTGGATGACCTGCCGATCCCGCCGACACCGCCACTGGGCGGCGGCTTCCCCGAATACGACGAAATTCGAATCTACCGAAACCTCGCCGGCGACCAAAACAACTTCTACCTCGTTGGGTCCGTGCCACCCGGTACGGTGTTTACCGACAATCGCACCGATGCGTCGATCGCGGACCTTTCGATCGCCGGTAACCGCGTCGTCGACCTCAACGGTCCCACGATCAACAGCAACACCCTGCTGACCGAGGTCGTCAAACGCGAGGGGAATACCTACCAAAACGTGTTCACCGAGGGCACGCTCTCTTTTGCGGCGCGCAAGGGCGAACGATCGATGGGCGACAAGGAGTATCGGATCACCGCCAACTCGACCGTTCAGGACCTGATCGACTTCATCCAAACGTCATCGGGAATCCAAACCGCACTGGTCGATTCGCAGAACCCGATTCCAACTTCCGAGAATCGAATCGAGGGTGAATCGGGGGCGCTGGTGCCGGGCGGTTCGATTGTCAACGGCGCGATCCGGATCGTCAGCAACACCGGGCTGCTCAACGGTGTGGACATCGACTTAACCGCTTTCCGATTGACGACCGACACGGGTGTGGTCAGCGTTCCCAACCTCGCCTTCGGAACCATTCAGGAAGCGGAGGGGCAGAGTGCGGTCAGCGATTTCATTGTCTACGACACACTCGGCATCCCAGTCTCGGTGCGGGTCACGGCGACGCTCGAAAGCCGAAGCGACGAAGAGACGGTCTATCGATGGTACGCCGACAGCCCCGACAACCAACCGCTGACGGGATCCGGTGTGGCGATCGGAACCGGTCTGATTCGATTCGACGGGAATGGCAACTTCGTTTCGACCACCAACGATACCGTCGCGATCAACCGCCATGGCGTGCCGAGCGTGACGCCGCTTCAATTCAACGTCGATTTCTCCTCGGTCTCGGGTTTGGCGTCGGCGCGTGCCTCGCTCGCGGCAACCCGTCAGGACGGGAGCGCGCCGGGTGTCCTCAACAGCTTCGTCGTGGGTGAGGACGGCGTGATCCGCGGCGTCTTCAGCAACGGGATCACGCGTAGCCTCGGGCAGGTTCAACTGGCTCGCTTCGCCAACCCAGCCGGGCTCGATACGCGTGGCCAAAACCTTTACGCCGCGGGGATCAACACCGGCCTGCCGATCCAAGGGGCACCGGGTGAAAACGGCATCGGTTCGATCGCCGGCGGGGCGCTCGAGCTGAGCAACACCGACATCGGCAAAGATCTTATCCGTCTGGTGTTAGCCAGCACGCAGTATCGCGGAAACAGCCGCGTGATCACGACGAGCCAGCAGTTGATCGACGAACTGCTCAACCTCAGGCGATAGCGGCCGAGACGTCTCTTCAAGGGCCGCGAGGGGCGGCGATCGGCTGAGTCAAATCGCCGTGCAGGTCGACGCTGAACACGGGGTTTGCATCGTCGTCAATGTGCCTCAGCACGCATTGCCGCCAATCGGCATCGGTTGCCTTGGGCAGATCGACGTCGGGGCGGATGGAAAAACTGTACTTGAAAAACAGCTCGAGCTCGTGTTTCGGGCTAACGGGTTGCGAGCCCTGGTAGAACTGACGGATGTGGATCGGCACAGAGAATTTGCGACCCTGCACCGAAACCGTCTTCCACGTCGAATCGGTCCGCACCTCAAGGAAGATGCGATCACGGTCCTTCAGATCAAAGTCTTTGGGCACTTGCCCGAACCGATGGACGCATCGTATCGGAAAATGCGGCGCGGACTTGGAGAAGGTGATGTCCGATACGGCGACTCTTCCAGGCTCCTGCGACGGAACGGGCGAAGAAAATACCCCAACCAAGTTCCCGTCCTGATCTGAGAACACTTTCCAAAGATCCTTGTCTCGATTCAAAACGACGAGGCCATAATCGCGATCCACGCTGCCCAATTTGAAAGCGCCGCCCGTCGCGATCGGCATAAAGTAAGGCTCGAATTTCGGATGGAGTCGACGCGAGCGACGATCGGACGACTCGCCCAAATCCGTCGACCCATCCCCCCAGCTCCGAGGATCGCCAAATCGACCGAAAAGCTTACCTCCCGATTCTAAGGTCTCATCCCATACGCCGCGCCTCGAGATGGGATACTCGGCCGGTCTCCAACAACTGCCGTGATAGGTCAACTTTTCCGGGCTGCTAACGAGACCCAAGTGCAGCACATTGAACTCACGATCCGAGAAATCGGCATCACTGTCCAAATAGTTCCA
Source organism: Pirellulaceae bacterium (assembly GCA_041748895.1). Lineage (GTDB taxonomy): Bacteria > Planctomycetota > Planctomycetia > Pirellulales > Pirellulaceae > UBA6163. The sequence continues at coordinate 16,095 of JBGTCJ010000424.1, read as the reverse complement.
AGACGTCCCTCTCGCGATAAATGCAAACCGATGGGGCCAGTCCTCGATACCCGCCAGGTAGTCGATCAGGTAATCGTTGACTCGACTATTGACATCCGCCAAGCCGTCTTGGCCATGCAGTGGCGTGGCCAATGAAATGGCAAGTGCTGCCCCGAGCGCGAAAGAAAAGAGATTCGAAAACCAGCCCGAGACGTCGTTGACCATAGGAATCATCTCCGCAACGACTGAGGATGATTTGCAAATGGGGGTCGGATTGGACCGCATTCATTAGACCGCTTCACCTGCCACTTTCAAGCAGTTGTATTTACCTTCCAGAGACTCGGATAATCGATGAGGGCCAATCGTTTGGCGACGTAGGCCGTCGTAGCCCGCATTTGGCCACCCGACGCGCAGCAGCCGTATTAATCGTCAAGGGGGTTCCTTATCTTAAGGACCACCGTTTGCCTCTGGATTTTCGATTGTGGAAGGGGTGTTTGCATTATTTACGATGCTAAGCTCCAAGCTCTTTTGGGCCACATCGAGAATGTTCCGAAGGCTGTTGATCAACTCGCGATCGCGCAGGGGAAGCTCGAGTGTCTGCTCGAGATCCTCGATCAGCAGCGAGAGCTTTGAGGATGCCAAATACAGGTAGTGCCCTCCGCCGACGGAGAGGTGTTAGACCCAGTTCCAGCAGGCGTTGATCAACGACCCGCAGACCGCTCATCGATACCATCGTCAGACGAGGCGTTTTGGGGAGGATCACGTCGGCGCTCTGGTCATCGGCCCGTAAAGGGCACCGTACGCTTGGACGCCTCGCGCGCCATCCGGATCGCCGAACCGGCACAGGCGACGGTCAACAGCATCGAGAGCGCCCCCGGTTCAGGTACCGCCGACCCTGTTACGCGGAGGCTGTCAAATCCCATCGAAGCGTCGTCGCTCTTGCTAGATGCTTCGAGCTGGAATCGGATCTGGTGACCGAAGTCCGTGGGCAGCAACGGTTCGAGATCAAAGTAGAAATCGGTGAACGTGCGATTGAGCGACAACGATTTATCGGACGCCAACACCATCCGATTCGATTCCGCGTCTCCCACAAACTCGGCGATGATCACATCGAAATTGTTGTCGCCGTTGAGGTCCGCTCGCAAACGGAGGAAGTCGTCGGTTCCGAATGAGTCCAGACTCGCTGCGGCCGCGAACTGGACCTGCAAATCGGTGGATCCGCTGAGGTCCCACGCCTCGTTCATCGTGAGCGTGTGGACGCTGTCACCCAGTTGCAACATCGAGATGTACTGGCTGCCGCGATGCCCGATGAAATGGGATTTCGGATCGAGGTGATTGCTGGTCCCAAAAGATTTTGTGCTGCCCGGCGCGATCGCGCCGTCGGTGGTTGCGCGAGGACCACGAAGCGTCCATCGGTTGGCAACGTCGGTCGGCTCATTGAAACCCTCCGACGCGATCGTTTCGGCGCCGCTGGTGTGTATATCCCACAACCTGACGGAGCCGTCGTGGTGAGCGGTGGTCAGCAGGTCCCCGGCCGGATTCACGCTGAGATACTCGGTGTTGTAAACATCTTGGCGACGGACATAGATCGGATCAGGTTCCGGACCGGCGCTAGAGAGTTCTTTGGTTTCGTAGACGCGAAGGAACGCGGGGTCGATGGAACCCGCTCCGCCGGCATCCGCGCGAGTTTTGCCGGAAAAGATCAGATACTTGCCGTCTGGCGTGAAACCACCCGCTTCGGTTGGGTTACCGATTTTGTTGGCGGTGTTGCTGGCCCGAAGCGTATGGATCGGGTCAGGCCCAGACGTCGCAGGGCCCGCGTGATCGACGAGGTCCTGCAGTCTGTAAATGTAAGTCGCTTGATCATGCTCGGCGGTCATCGCAACGATCGCGTCGCCGTGGGGCGTATCGGGTTGGAACCGCATTTCACGCGTCGTGCTGGTTGGCTGCGTCATCGTCGCGAGGCGGTTCACCTGGACATCGGTGATCAATCCCGACGAGTCCCTCGTCACGTCCATCTCCCACAGAACTCCCCGCTGGTCGGTGCCCGCTGTGGCGATGTATCGGCCATCAGCGGTAGTGTCCAATGAGTTGATCGCCTGGTTGGCCTTGACGGTCGTGTTGTGATTGACCGTTCGCATCGATTGCCATGTACCGGGGTCTCCCTGAACTCGAAAAATCTCGAGCGTGCCGCTGTCTTCGGCCCCCACCATCAACAACGATCCTTCGTGCGTGTAATGCACCGAATCGATACAACCGGCTGTGTTGAAGGTTCTCACCAGCGTGGGAGTCGGCAGGATCGCATGCGTGTCGAGATCACGGACTTGCCAGATCTCGACCTTGCTGTCATCTCCGACCGCGGCGATGTACCGATCGTCACGGCTGAATGCGGCATTCTCCATCTCGTCGACACGATCGGACGGCTGATCGTTGGGACGGCCGGTGGCAGGAACCAGCGGGCCGCGGGAGCGCTTGACGTCCCAAATCATGTTGCCCTCGAGGTCCCACAGCCGCATGTGGGCGGTGCCATCGTGAGGACTTCCCGATGGGCTGGCCATGCGTCCGTCCGCTTTGGAAACCGTGACGATGTATTGACCGTCGCGGGAAAACTCCGCCGATTCGGTGCTCGCAATGCCATTTCGCAGCGGGCCATTCACCTGACCGGCTGGATCGGCCAGCGCGGCCCATTTGAAGTCGAGCGAAAAGGGTGCGGAGGTCTGCGCGAAAACGACCTGAGGCAACCCGAGCGCCAAAGCGACGAACAAACCGCGTGATCCTCGCGACCGACGGAAGGTCGCCGATCTGCAGGGGGATGAGATCATGATAAAGACTCCTTCGTTCAAAAATCCGTAGTGGCGCCGAGCACTCCCAAGGGACGCGGCAAAGCAAAGTAAACTCCCCAAACCAAAAGCGTAGTCCGCCAGGCAGCATACTCCAATGACGGATCGGTTGATCGCAGCGGAGGGAATTTGGGTCAACTTGCGCGGTTCTGACTGCCGATACCCACAAGAGATCGTTGGTCGTCGACGGGGGAATCGCCATGAGTCTTTTTAGTGCCATCCAGCAGGCCAACAGCGGATTGCAAGCGAGCCAGCTCGGTTTGCAGGTTGTTGGCAACAACATTGCCAACGCGAACACCCCCGGCTACATCCGCCAGCGGCTCGAGCTGACGCCGACGAACGCGACGCGGCAGGGTGCGCTGTTAATCGGCCATGGCGTGCGGCCCACGGGCGTGACCCAGGTGATCGACAAGGCACTCGCCGAGCGTCTGCTGGCGGCCGACTCCGCCGTCGCCGGAGGCGCCACGATGGATCGGGCTTACCAACAACTCGAAAACTTGATCGGTCGGCTCGATGGCGAAGGGCTTTCCAACCAACTGACGCTTTTCAACAACGCGCTTCACGACCTTTCGACCCAGCCCAACGATCGCTCGCTGCGAGACTTTGTGATCCAGCAGGGTGAGTCGCTGGCTCTTGGGATTCGCACCACCTACGAGTCGGCCCAGCAGTTGCAGAGCGAAAGCAATCAAGACATCAAGTTCATGGCCAATGAGATGAATCGGTTGATCGAGCAGATCGCCGGCTTGAACGTGGAGATCGCAACGGTCGAGGGCGGTCGCGTGCTCGGCAGCGACGCGTCAGGGCTTCGCGAGCAGCGGTACGGGGCGCTCCGCGAGCTGGCTCAGTTTGTCGACATTCATGTCCAGGAGCAGCCCAGCGGAAACGTCTCGGTGTTCGTGGGCGGCGATTACCTGGTCTCGGAGGGCAATCACCGAGAGGTGGCCGCAGCGATCAGTCCGATCACGGGCGGTTTTGAAATTCGTATCGCGCAGACCGATTCCCCCCTGGAGACCCGAAACGGTAAAGTTTTCGCGATGATGCAGGCGCGAAATGAAGTCTTTGGGGGATTCCTTCGCGAGCTCGACCAATTCGCCGGCGCCCTTTCCCGAAGCGTCAACGAAGTTCATTCCCAGGGACAGGGGAGAATCGGGTTTGACTCGCTCGTCTCGACCAACCGCGGCCAGGCCGGTGTGCCGCTGCGTCAATCCGGTCTGCCAACGACGCCCGGCAACGGAAGTTTTGACATCACGCTCGTCGATTCGTCCGGCGCACCGCTGAGCACCCATCGGATCGAGGTGCGTGCGACAGGCCAGGTGGGCGACGCGACGCTCGATTCGGTGGCAGCCTCGATCGACGCGATTGCGGGTCTCTCGGCGCGAATCAACTCCGAAGGCAGATTGGAAGTGAACGCCGACTCGCCTTTCGCATCGTTCACGTTTGGCGAGGACACGAGCGGATTTGTCGCCGCCGTCGGGCTCAACACGTTCTTTGTTGGCAACGGGGCTTTGGGAATCGATGTCAACCCGCTGCTCAGGACCAGTAGCGACTACCTCGCCATCAGCAGCGACGGAATGAGCCAGGACACGCAGACGCTGGTCAACCTCATCGATTTGGTCGACCGTCCGCTGGAGTCGATCGGGGGACGAACGATTCGCGGCTTGTTCGACCAAAACGTTGCTTCCCTGGGTCAGAAGATCAGCCTGCAGAAAAGTCTCTCGTCAGGCGCCAGGGATTTTCTTGCGACCCTCGAGAGCCAGCATCTCGGCATCACGGGGGTGAACATCGATGAAGAAACGGTGCAGATGCTCGCTTACAATCGTGCCTTTCAAGCCTCGGCGAAAGTGATTTCGACGGCCAACGAAATGCTTGAAGTGCTGATGGCGCTGTAGCGTTCGCCTCTCAGCAGGTACGATGGGGCATCCGGGTAGGGACCGCGCTCTCACACGATGTTTTTCCTCGATCACTCAGCGAATCGGTTGTGCAGTTTCTCTGTCCCATCTGTCAAGCCACGCTCGCCTTGCCCGATAGTGCCGCGGGCAAGCCGGCGAAATGCCCCGCTTGCGAGCGCCGGATTCTCGCACCCTCGGCCGCTGCATCGATTCCCGGTCCACCGACGCAGCAGGTGGCGACCGCCACGACAACGCGAAATTCGGCCCGTGGAACCGACCACAGCATCGGGCAGACAGCCTCGTTGGCCCGTTGCCCCAATTGTGACCGCACTCTCGCCTTCGACGCCTCGATGGCGGGACAGGTGGCGATCTGCCCAAGCTGCTCGAGACGGATGCGAATGCCGTCGCTTGGCCAAGGTGGTGACGTACCCGTCGAAGCGATGCCGCCTGTTGCCGCCGGACAGTCCTTCGAACCGAAACGGCCACCGGATTTTCCCTATGGACCGCTCACCGGTTCGCCGCCGACCGGCCGCATGCGACCTTCACGACCATCGTCAATTTATAGCACGCCGGGGGCGTTCCTATTGTTCGCCTCAGGCGTGCAGATCGTGATCGATATCGTTTGGTTCGTGATGGTCGCCGCGGGAATCCGAGGTGCCGCCAATGCCGGCGACGATACGCTCGGATGGATGATCTTCTTGATCTGGGGAATGATCTCTCTGGCGTGTCACGGCGCAGCCGCCTACGCGGGCCATTGCATGATCGCACGAAGGTCTTTGTCGTCAGCGAGAATCGGCGCGGCGGTGGGGATTCTGCCGTGCGGTGCGTGCGGAGTCCTGCAGGCGCCGATCGCGATTTGGGCGCTGCTGGTGTTGGCAAGGCCCGAAGCGAGCAGCGACTTCTCGGAGTGATGCGGGACGACGCGGAGTGATGCGCGACTCGACTACTCGCGGGCCAAACGCCTGAGCACCTCGATGCCCCGCAGCAGTGTCTCGTCGCTGGCGGCGTAGCTGATTCGAAAATGCGAATCGCGACCGCTGAAGATCTTGCCAGGGATTATCAACAGGTCGTTTGCGATCGCTCGTTCGACAAACGCGGTACCCGACGCATTGGCAGAACCCGGAGCCTTCGGGAACGCGTAGAACGCTCCCTCGGGTCGCGTCAGCTCGTAGTGATCTCGAAGCCCTTCAACCATCAGGTCGCGTTTCCGCCGGTACTGATCGAGATGATCCGTGAGGTCGACGCCAAGGGCCTCGAGCGCCGCCCACTGAGCCGGTTGGGGCGCGCAGACAAACGTGAACTGCTGCATTTTCGTCATGGCCGCGATCACCTCGGAAGGGCCGTGGACGTATCCGACGCGCCAACCGGTCATCGCATGGCTCTTGCTGAACCCGTCAATGACGATCGTCCGCTCGTTGAACCGAGCGGGCGAGACGAACGGCGCGTCGTATTGGAATTGGCTGTAGATCTCGTCGGAAAGCAGAAAAAGATCGCGCCGCTCGGCTAGCTCGGCCAACTGGCGGAGTTCCTCCTCACTGGCGCTGGTTCCCGAAGGATTGGCGGGGCTGTTGACGAGAATCAATTTGGTTCGCGGCGTGATCGCGTCGGCCACCTTCGCGACGTCAATACGAAAATTGGGGTACGTGTCGATCGTTACCGGCACACCGCCGGCCAATCGAATCAGGGATGGGTACATCACGAAGTAGGGATCAAAAAATATCACCTCATCACCTGGATTGACCAAGGCGAGCAGCGACAGCACCAATCCACCGCTGGTGCCGCTGGTGATCAACACCTGCCGGTCGCCGTGGCCGTAGCTTTCGCGAAGCCCAGCATCGATTCGTTCGCGCAGCGGGGCGATCCCTTGAGTCTGAGAGTAGGCGTTCTTGCCGGATCGGATCGCATCGATGCAGGCGTCCTGGACCTGTGGCGGGACATCGAAGTCGGGTTGACCGATCGAAAGGTTGATCGGATTGGTCATTTTTGCGGCCAGATCGAAGACTCGACGGATTCCGCTGGAATCAAAAGATGCGGTACGATCGGCAAGCTGTTGGGTCATGGGATGCGAAGGCGATGGTCAGTGGGTGAAGTGGTGAAAGGAACTTGGCTCTGGTGGGGACGGGGGTCCGCGTGAATTTGAATTGTGGGGGGTGTTGACCATGGCGAAAACCCGTCTGGTCGAAGCGGTCATCCAGATCGTTGCTGTGATCACCAAAGAAGGTGACGATGCGGTTTTTGACTGGGCGATCGAGCGGCTACGGGATCAATGGGGAGCGATTGCCGAAATTGCCCCACCGGCACCGTTCGTCGCGGGCGGCTTCTACACGCCGCAGATGGGCCAACCGCTGCGGAAGACCTTGGTGGCCTTCGAGGCACCGACCGACCCCGAGCCGTTGGCGAAATGGAAATCGCAGAGCAATCAGTGGGAATTCGAAGCGGCCCAGCGGTTCGGCAACGATGGCTCGCCAAGGCCCCTCAATCTGGACCCGGGCTATGTCACGCAGGCCAAATGGGTTCTTGCCACTGTGAAGGATCGCGACCACCGAATTTATCTTCGTGACGGTATCTTCGCCGAAGTCACGCTCAATTATGTTGGGGGCCAGTGGGTGCACCACCGATGGACTTATCCCGATTATCGGACCGCGGCGGTTGCCGATTTCGCCAGCCGTTGCCGCCAGCGGCTACGTGATCACTTGGGGCGAACGGGGCAGTTTCGTACCGTTCGACCCGGTTGAAGCCGGCGCCCGCTGAGCCGATCCTGGAGACGATTGATTGTCCGATCTCGACTTAATCTTTTGGCTGGTGATGGTCACGATGGTTCCCTCGGCGGTACTCGCCGTGATCACTATCGTACCGATCCGCGTTTATGCCGCTCGTCTGGGACTGCTCGATCGACCCGGTGGACGCAAGTCGCATGCGGTACCGACGCCGCTGGGCGGCGGAGTGGGGATTTGGTTTGGCGTGGTCTCGACGATTCTCGCGGGGACCATTGCCGTCGCAGTCATGCGGGCGTTCCCTGAGTACCAAACCTGGGTCCCCGAGAAGGCTCGTTCACACCTTGACGGGGTCTGGTCGCGCGCTGCAACGATTTGGGGGCTGCTCTCCGCCGGCACCGTCTTGGTCGTGTTGGGGTTGTGGGACGACCGTTTTGGGCTGCGATGGCAAGTGCGATTGGCGGTGCAGTTCGCCGTTGCGTCGTTCGTCGTGCTCGGTCTGGGGTATGGATTGACCGCGTTCATTAACCAGCCCTGGGTCACTTCGGCTTTGTCCATCTTATGGATCGTTGCCGTGATCAATTCGTTCAACATGTTGGACAACATGGACGGATTGAGTGGCGGTGTGGCCGCGATTGTCGCGACGTCCCAGGCGATCATCATGTTCTCGACGCCCAAGAACGCCAACGAGCCACAGTGGTTTGTCGCCTCGCTGCTGATGGTTCTGACCGGCGCGCTGTTGGGATTCCTTTGGCACAACCGGCCACCGGCGAAGATCTTCATGGGTGACGGCGGAAGTTACTTGGTCGGGTTTCTGATCGCCGTCGCGACCTTGATGGCGACCTACGCAAACTATGCGACGGTTTCGCCGCACGCGATGCTCGCACCGCTGTGTGCGATGGCAGTCCCCCTGTATGACCTGGTGACCGTGCTTTGGATTCGCATTCGCGAGGGACGCAGCCCGTTTCATGCGGACCAGAGTCATTTCTCGCATCGCCTGGTGGCGCTGGGGCTGACCCGAGGCCAGGCGGTGTTGACCATCTATTTGGTGACCGCGACGTGCGGTCTTGCGGCGGTCCTGATCACTCGCGTTTCGCTCGAGTCGTCCGTCTTGGTTCTCGCGATCGTCGGTTGCATGTTGGCGTTGATCGTGATTTTGGAATCGACAGCGTGGCGAAAGCAAAACGAATGACGAGTACCACGATCAAGGCCATTCCCGCGGCGATGATTGCCGCCGGGATCGTGCACGTCGGCTATTGGCCATCGGATAGTACCGAGGTCGTCCAAGGCACCGCAAGATACCTCGTGTTTTGGCTGCTGACGGCCTGCGCAGTCTCGCTCCTGAGTGCACCTCCGAGGGCTTGGCGCGATCTGGTGCCGGAAGCCTTGGTAGGATTGCTTGCCGCTTGGATGGTCGTGTCGAGTTTTGCTAATCGCGATATCGCCGACCTCCGCAGCGCGGCCAATGAGTCAGGTTGGTGGCTGGCGATGGCCGCGGTACTGATCACGGCGCGAACGGTCATGCGTTGTCCCCGCACCGCGCTGGCCACACAACACCTAATCATCGCCACCGCCATTGGAGTCAGCTTCTGTGGCTGGCATCAACAATGGATCGGCTTTCCGGCATTGATCGCCCAGTACGAGGAGGATCCCGACGCGGTGCTTCGCGCGGCGGGTGTGGCCGCCGAGCCGGGGTCATCGATGCGAATGGTTTTTGAGAACCGGCTCCGCGATGGGGGACCCACGGGCACTTTCGCGCTGTCCAACTCGATGGCCGCCATGCTGGTAGGTGGATGGGTGCTGTTGGCCAGCGGCATTGGGCTACCCAGCGCCGCCGGATGGACCAGTGACGCCGGATGGACCAGGGGTGGAGGCGGGGCAGGGCAGGGCGGCCCGCGCTGGCTGACGTGGACGCGTCGGCTCGCCTGGACCGCGGCCATGCTGCTGATTGGAGGAATGATCCTTGCCTCCCGCAGCCGTTCCGCGGTGATCGCGCTGGCGTTTGCCGCAGCGCTCGCGTTTTTGCTGACTGCGGCCAGACGTTCGCGCGACCGACCCGCCACCGCGCAGCGAACTCGCTGGACGCGAAGCGCACCGTGGTTCGCCCTCGCCATCCTGAGCGTCCTTGGAATCGGGATCGCCGTACCACTTGCAATGCGGCACGAACCACTCGCGAAGACCGAATGGATCAGCCAAGCCCCGCAGTCCTTGCAGTTTCGAGTCCGCTACTGGCAGTCCTCGCTGCAAATGGTCGCCGAAGCACCGTGGTTCGGCGTCGCGCCCGGTCAGTTCAAGGCCCGTTACGAGTTGTATCGTGCGGAGTCGGCGCACGAGCAAATCGCTGATCCTCATAATTTTTTCGTTCAAACGCTGACCACCGGTGGCGTCCCGGCGGGGACATTGTTGGTTCTGCTGCTAGTTGCGATGGCGATCCGGTGGAAGCAGGTACCCAGTCGCACCGAACACCCGGATGCACGTGAGATGCAGGGCGAAAGCAACGCATCGGCGGTCTACCTCGGTGCGATCGTGAGCGTGGTGGCCGTCTGGTTCTGGGGGTTAGCGGTGATGATGCTCCCGAGCGGCGAGGCGTTCTGGGGCACTATTTTGGGCAGCGGATGGATGGCTCTGAGCGTCGGGGGGTTGGTCCCCGGTGGGGGTTCGGCGGCGGAACGACGAGACCACTCTCTGCCGCGCCCCTATCCATCGATCGCACCGCTGGTCGCCACGACCGCGATGCTCGTCACCCTGCTGACCAGTGGCGGGTGGACGGTGCCAGGGGTCAGTCTGATCGTCTTGGTTTTGGCCGCCATCTCGGTCCCGTCGGGCGCCGACGCAGCCGCGGTGGGTCACGATTCGGCACGAAAGTACGAATCGGGCAAATGGCGAAAATGGCGATGGGCTTTGGGCGCGGCCTTCGGTAGCGTGCTGATCAGTTGGTACCTGATTGGGATTCGACCGGTCGAACAATCGCGGGCGATGATGAATCGTTTCGAGACCAATTGGATCTATGGTCGCTGGGACCTCGCGGAGGTTGCCGCAGAAGCATCATCGGCGGCTGACCCATGGGCCGTCGAGCCGTCCATGCAGTTGGCCCACCTCCGTTTGGCACGGATGGTTCGCCAACCTGGCGTAGTCAATCGGGTTCGGATTTCGCAGTGGCAGCGGGCGGAAGCCGAAGCGACCCTTCGCTCCCCCGCCGACCCGAACCTCTGGCGGCGAATCGGCGAGGGACGAATTTGGTTCTATCAGCGGTTCGGTGACCGCGAGCGGCTTCTAGCGGCGCGCGAAGCGCTCGAGCGAGCCGTCGAACTTTCACCATCGAGTGAAACGCATGCCGCTCAGCTAGCTGAGATTCTTCGCGAGTTGGAGGATCCTCGTGCGAAGTCGTTGGCGCTGCGGGCGGACCATTTATCGCGAGCGGGTGGGTTCTACGAACGGCTATTATCGTTCACAATGATTGCGTCGGCACGAGTCGAGGGTGAAGCGGTTGCGATGGAAGTGAAGCGATTGCCGGCCGCGGAGTTGCTCGCGGCGTGGTTGCTTCCTCAGTCGGATGGCGAGGATGGGCCAATCCGCTGAGCGATCCGTAGAAGCCCGGAGGTGGAGCTTGGATCGGTGAGTGCGATTGCCCTGGTTTCTCGGAGAGTGAACCGCCGGTGAGCGAGGTGCGTAGCCGCAAACGGTTGATCCGCTGGCCGTCAGGGGTATCGTCCCGCGCGAGCTGGGGTGAGTGAACCGGTCAGCGGTGGTAAACAAATTGAGCGATTTCTTGGGGCGAGGTGGAACGTGTTGAGAGCAGCCTTTGTCGCGTTAATCGGTGCCCTTGTCGGTTTGGCATGTGGTTGGAACGTCCATCAATCGCGTTACGGCGGTGAGGCAACCTTCGGTCCGTTTGCGACCGATAACGACGTGACCGCGGAAAGCGTTGCAGTCGCATTGGCCTCGTCGCAGCAGTCGGGGTCTCCTCGGATCGAGGTGATCGGTGGAGAGGAATACGACTTCGGGGTGATGGAGCCAGGGGCAAAGGGAACGCATCACTTTGTGGTGAAGAACACCGGCGACTTTCCGCTTTCGCTCGAGATCGTTGGCTCGACCTGCAAATGCACCATCGGCGAACTCGCCAAGTCGTCGATCGGTCCTGGGGAAGAGACGGAAATTGAATTGACTTGGGACGTCAAATCGAGCGACGAGGAGTTCGGGCAATCGGCCATTCTGAAGACCAATGACCCCACCCGCGGGGAGCTGAATCTCAAGATTAAGGGCCGGGTCATCAGCAAGATGACGATGGTTCCCAGGAGCTTCAACTTTGGCGAGATCGTTTCGGGCGAAGCGATTCAGCTCGAATCAATCGTCTACAGCTTCGCCACCGAGCCGATCGTTCCGCTCAAGCAGTCCTTTACCGGCTCCGACTTTGACGGTTTGGCATCCTTCGAAGTCGAAGAGGTAAGCGTTGCCGAAATTGGTGATGAGGTCTACTCCACGGCGACGCAGGCGTTTCGCGTCCGCGGGACCGTAAAACCTGGGTTGCCGCAGGGATCGATTCAACAGAACTTTGTCTTCAGTTTTGCCTCCCAATCCGCCGTCGACGCGGATGGCCAGCACGCGGAGGACGCGGTGCGTTACTTCAGTGCCCCGATCGCGGGCAAGGTGGTGGGAGCGATCACGATGGTCACCAGCAGGCGGGTGCAGGGCAGCGAAGGGGGCGGTTACACGTTCATCGTCGGTCGCTTCAACCCGGCGACCGACGAGCCGGTGAAGGCCAACGTGATGCTTCGCGATGCAGCGGGCGAGGAGAGCCTGCGGTTGGAGATTGGTGAAATTTTGCCCGAGGGCGTTCTCCGCGCCGAACTTGGTGAACCGGTTGGGCGCGGGGCGCTCACGCTTTATCCCTTGTCGGTATGGATCGATCCTCAAGCCAAGCCGATCGAACGGATGGGGAAGAGCGACGACGATTTTGGGATCATTTGGATCAAGACCAATCGGCCGGAAGTCTCGCCGCTTCGCCTCAAAGTCGCTTTTGCCACCGCGCAATGAACTGCACTGGTTGGATCGATCGTCGACGACACATACGAATTCCCCGAATCCTTCGAGCACAATGTCATGTGTCCTGACTTCGAAACCGACACTCGCCGCCTTGTCCCATCCGTGGTGCGACGCTCCACCGCGTTGCTCGTCCTGCTGGCTTGCATGACCGGATTGGCGGGGTGCGGGCGAAAAGCGGATCGCCAAGCGACTTCGCCCGACCGAAGCGTTTCTGAGATAGCAGACGTCGACACAATCACGGCTCCTGTTGTCAGCGATACCGCCGATTCCGAAACGCTATCGTTCCGCGACGGCCAATTGATCGGCCAACCGGTCGTGGCCGATCCCGCGCAGCCGCCTGCGGATGGTGGCAAGGCCCCGCCCAGCCTCGCGGCGATTGCCTCTGGTGCGGTTGGCGATCCATCGGAGCCCGAGGATTGGCGGACTTGGCCCAAGCCGCAAGCGGCCCTGTTCGTGACCGGCAACCAATATGGATACATCGAACCGTGTGGATGCACGGGGCTGGAAAACCAAAAGGGTGGGCTCGCACGGCGGTTCACGCTGCTTCGAGAGCTTCGAGAATTGGGTTGGAACGTGGTCCCGATCGACGCCGGGAACCAAGTCAGACGCTTTGGGAGGCAGGCCGAGATCAAGTTTCAAACCACCGCATCGGGGCTCGAGGAGATGGGGTATCAGGCGATCGGTTTTGGCCCCGACGACTTGAAGCTCGGTGTCGGCGAATTGATTGCCGTTGCCGCCACCGAGGATCCCTCGACCGCGCCATTCCTTTCCGCCAATGTCGTTCTGCTTGACCCGTCGCTGATGGCCGGCGCCAGAGTGATCTCCTCGGGCGGGCGGCGGATCGGAGTGACCTCGGTCATGGATCCCAAATCACTGGACCTGGCGGTCGGCGATGAGATTCAAATTTTGCCGATCGACCAGGCGTTGCCGCCCGCGCTTGACCAGCTCCGCGGCGACGATGCCGATTACCTGGTGCTGCTGTTTTACGGTGATGAATCGGCCGCGATCGAAACGGTCCAAGATCACCCCGGATTTGACCTGGTCGTGGTGGCGGGTGGTTACGGTGAACCGACCTACAAGCCAATGCCCGTCGACGGATCCAGTACGCAGGTGATCGTGACGGGAAACAAGGGGATGCACGTCGGCCTGCTGGGTTTATTTGACGACCAAACGATTCGATACTCACGCGTCCCGCTGACGCACGATTTCGCAGATGCGCCCGAAATGCGTCGGCTCATGGCGACCTACCAGAACCAACTCGAAGCGCTCGGGTTGGCCGGCCTCGGCCTTCGCCCAGTGGCGCATCCCAGAGGGGACCAGTTCGTCGGCACCGAGGCATGTGGCGAGTGTCACAAGACGGCGGTGGAGATTTGGGAAAACACGCCGCACGCACTCGCGACCGAGCACATCGTTCATCCGGGGGAGCGGGGTGACGTCAGTCGACATTTCGATCCGGAATGCCTCAGCTGTCACGTGACCGGCTGGAACGCTCAGAACTACTACCCCTACGAATCGGGATATCTCTCGCTCGAGCAGAGTTCGCATCTTACGGGCAACGGATGCGAAAATTGTCATGGACCGGGCGCCGCCCATGTCGCCGCCGAAGCCGAGGGGTCGGGGATCGACGTTGCGGCCCGTGACGCGCTGCGAGTGGCGATGCGGCTGCCGCTCGACCAGGCGAAGCAACGTTGTCTCGATTGTCACGACCTCGACAACAGCCCCGACTTCCACCAGGAAGGTGCATTCGACGACTACTGGGCCGAAGTCGAGCATTATGGGCTCGACTAGGCATACCAGCCGTACGCGCGAGCGACCGGACCGTCGACACCAGCCGTAAGCGCGAGCGACCGGACCACCTGTCCGCATGCTGGCGCATGGCGGCTGGTATGGGGCACCGGACCGGACCGCCTGTCCGCACTCCCCACGGATGGTTTGGGGAGGCGGATCGGACCATCCGCAAGCGGCGGCTAGATTACCCAGACAAGTGGGTACGGTCGTTAGGGCTTGGTGGCTTCGTGGGAGTGCCGCACGATTTCACCCTCGATCAGGTAGATCGTGTCTTCGGCAAGGCTGGTGGCCAAGTCGGCAACGCGTTCAATGTTCCGAGAGGCGCTGAAACAGTGTACGGCGGCGGGGACCGATTCGGGCGACTCCTGCATCATGTCTTGCAGATGGTCGATGATGATTCGGTTGAACGCGTCGACGACATCATCGTCACGAATCACTTGACGCGCCTTCTCGGCATCGCTGCTCACAAACGCATCGAGTGCACGGCGGACCATCGAGTTGGATTCCCGAACCATGTCGTTGAGTTCCTCGGGGACGGTGAACAGCGGGTAGAGGTCGAGCGCCACGGCCCGCTCGGCGATGTTGCACGCCAGATCAGCCATTCGCTCGAGTTCGGTATTGATCTTGACGATCGTGATCAGTTCTCGCAGGTCCGTCGCGACCGGTTGGTGAAGCGCCAATAGCTTGAGGCACTCCTCTTCAATCTTGACTTCGCGTTGGTCGACAAGGCTGTCGGTTTGGATCACGCGGGTGGCGAGGTCGGGCCTCCGCTCGACCAGCGAGCGGACCGCCATGTCGATCATCTGCTCGACAACACCGAACAGGGCCAGGAGGTCATCGCGGAGCTCATCAAGCCCGCGCTGCAGATGCTTCGACATCAATCAATCCCAAAGAAGTGAATCAACCGAATTTACCGCTGACGTAGTCTTCGGTCTGCTTTCGCTTCGGTTTGGTGAAGACGCCGGTTGTCGCCCCAGCCTCGATCAGTTTGCCCTCGTAGAAGAACGCCGTTTGATCGCTGCAGCGGGCGGCTTGCTGCATGTTGTGTGTGACGATCACGATCGTGTACTGTTTCCGCAACTCAAAGATGAGGTCCTCGATCGCGAGTGTGCTGGCCGGATCGAGCGCGCTGCAGGGTTCGTCCATCAGCAGAACCTCGGGGCCCACGGCGATGGCTCGGGCGATGCAAAGCCGTTGTTGCTGGCCGCCGGACAACCCGAGCGCTGGCGCGTGCAGGCGATCCTTGACCTCTTCCCAAACAGCCGCTTTTCGAAGCGCCCACTCGACGACATCGGCCAGTTGGGACTTGGTCATTCGCATGTGCAGGCGCGGGCCGAACGCAACATTGTCAAAGATGCTTTTTGGGAATGGGTTGGGTCGCTGGAAAACGATTCCGATACGACGTCGAAGGTCGACCACGTCGGTGGAACGCGACAAAAGGTCGGTGTCACCGAGGTGAACCTGACCGATCGCCTTGGCCGAGGGGATCGTGTCGTTCATTCGATTGAACCAACGCAACAACGTGCTCTTGCCACAACCGCTCGGGCCGATGAACGAAGTCACGCGATTGGCGGGGATTTCGAGAGTCACATCGTGCAGCGCCTGGAAGTCGCCGTACCACGCGTTGAGCCGCTCGATGCGAATGGCCGAGCGCCGCGACGGAGCGTCAGCGGCGACGGGCGCACCCCCATCGAGGCGCGTGCCAAGGTCATGCTGTTGGAAAGAGTCGGTTTCAGCCATCGCTGCCTGATCGGTCATGGACATGACGTGGGTGGTGGAGCACGAGCCTAGTTTAGCGGCTTTTGAAGTTTGTGCCGAATCATGACGGCGGCCGCGTTGAAG
>JBGTCJ010000423.1:0-4318 GCA_041748895.1 Pirellulaceae bacterium | reverse complement strand
GGGGTTTGGGTGGGGCGGGTGGGGTGAGAGTAGCACCGCCGCGACGACGAGCGCCACCGCAAGGAGTGGTAACCATCCCAGCGGCGAGGGTGAGAGTTCAAACCGCTCGGCGACCTCAATCGCTTCGCTCCGCCGAACCGCGTCCTCAACGAGCGCCTTTCCCATCGTCGTCGATTGGTCGTGCGGGCTCAGCGCCAACGTGCTGCTGAGGCGTTCACGCAGCGCGAAGCGGCGGTCCACTTCGAGCGCAACGACCGACAACGATGGGGCCGTGAGGAAAGTCACCACCGTGGCGATCGCTAATGCGAGGAGCGTCGACCCGATCACCCAACCTGCGATCCAAGCGCCCGCGTCCCAGGGGACCGCCCAAAACGCCCGACTGGCAATCGCCAACGCGGCAACCCCCCAGCAAGCAAATAGCGAACCACTGAATACACGACCCCATCGAGCGAGCATCAAACGCCGCCGCGCTTGGCGAAGCTTCCGTAAAATCGCATTCATCGCAGGATCTCGGGTACTGGGTCGTGACTGGCCGGTGGCTGGACGAGCCCTCTGGCTTGACAAGCCCTCGGACGCGACGACCTCGTGGAAACGCGTCCCTCTGGGCCACGTGCTAGACTATTGTAGCCGATCGCCCATCGAAGCCGATCGTTCATCCATCTCGGTTCGTCGTTTTCCTCATGGCCGCCCCATCCCCCACCGCCCAGAGACTTTCTGATCCGGGCCTTCGCGATCCGGACCAAGCTCCTGAAGCTGATGTCGTCATTTACGACGGTGATTGTCGCTTTTGCGTGGGCCAAGTGCAGAACTTGCGGCGGCTGGATTGCTGCGGAGGACGGTTGGCGTTTCTCTCGCTGCACGACCCTCGGGTGTCGGAGCGATACCCGGATCTGTCGCACGATGACTTGATGCGGCAAATGTATGTCGTCGATGGCCAAGGACGCCGACACGGTGGGGCCGACGCGGTCCGATACCTATCTCGTCGATTGCCACTGTTGTGGCCGCTGGCACCCCTGCTGCACGTACCTGGAACCGCGGGATTGTGGCGTTGGGCTTACCATCAGGTCGCCAAGCGTCGCTATCGGATCAGCGGGACAGATTGCGCCGGCGGTGCGTGCGCCGTGCACCTGGATGGCCCGCGATCTCGCTAGGCGAAGTACTCGACCGCGTTCTTGAAAATCGCCAAACCCTCGCCGTGCTGAGGTTGCTCGTCACGACGCGTCCAGTAGGGATGTTGTGTGGCTTCGAGGTGACGCTCGGGGTGTGGCATCAAGCCAAAGACTTTCCCTGACGCATCGCAGACTCCCGCCACATTGCCCTCGGCACCATTGGGATTCAGCGGGAAGGGCAAACGATCTTCGCGAATCCCCGTCATGGTCTCGTCTGGATCACAATAGCGGAGCGCCAAACGTCCCTCGGACTTGAGTCGCGCCAGCACCGATGGCGACGAGGTGACAAATTTTCCCTCCGCGTGCGCCATCGGCAGATACATTCGCTGGATGCCACGAAGGAAGACACAGGGCGATTGGTCGACGGCCAAATGAACCCATCGCGACTCGAATCTCCCGTGATCATTCCAGGTTAGCGTTGCCACTGCGGTCGGCGGTTCGGGCTCTAGCGATCGGTCCAGCTGTCGATCTTCGGTCAACACACCCAGCCTCATCAACACCTGCATCCCATTGCAGATCCCCAGGACAAGGCAATCACGGCCGCCATGAACGAACGGGTCGATTGTCGCACTCAAGTGATGACGCATCCGTGTCGCGAGGATTTGGCCAGCGGCGATGTCGTCGCCGTAGCTGAACCCTCCAGGCAGGCAAAGGATCTGGTACCGAGCCGCGATCGCAGGGTTTTCAATCAACCGGTTGATATGGACCCGTTCGGCGATCGCGCCGGCGAGTGTGAAGGCATGGGCGGTTTCATGATCGCAATTCGTCCCGGGCGCCCTCAGTACGAGCGCCCGAGGTGCGCCAAACGCCTTAGATGACGCTTGAGAGAGGGCAGGGTGGGGCAGGGGAGGGGAGGGCGGATCGACAGACGACATGTGAAAAACGCGGTTCCAAAACCGATTTGGCGGAGCGCCGCAACACTATCTGTGCGGCCGTGTTGCGGCAGTACGCCCGGCCGATCGACACGGTCGTCGCAAGCCACCCCAATGCAGTGGCCGACAGTGTAGATCGACCGATGACTTTCTACCACGGGATGGCAACCGATCGCTGACTTTGGTGCTATCATTCCCGAAGTGATGCGTGGCCTGAGCCACGCGATACCCCCGCGGTTGGGCGCGCCACTCAATTCACAGTAGCGGCTAATCTTTTTCTTCAGGAATCGCACGCATGATCGTGACCAATACGGAGACCGTGGCTGGATATGAGATCGTGGAGACGAAGGGGATGGTGCAGGGGAACACGGTCCGGGCCAAGCACGCAGGCCGCGATATCGCCGCGGGGCTGAAAAATTTGATTGGCGGGGAGTTAAAGGGCTACACCGAGCTGCTAACCGAGTCACGGCGGCAGGCGGCCGAACGAATGCTCGCGCAGGCTCAGCAGTTGGGGGCCAATGCGGTCGTTAACGTCCGTTTCACCACCAGCGCGGTCACCTCGGGGGCAGCAGAAATGTATGCCTACGGAACCGCGGTTGTGCTTCGGCCAACGACTCAGGGATGAACGGCGAAAAGGGACATGTTTCCAACGGGGTAATTCGTGATGGAAGTAATCATTGGACTGCTTTTCTTTGTCGCGCCTCTAGTCGTCTTCGGCCTGCTCATCGGTCGAACGGTCGAGCGGAAGCACTTGCGGCGCCTCGATGAACATGACGAATCTCACCGTCATTTCCTCATCACACAGGTCAAATCGTTTCCATCAGCGATGCAGGGCGAGCGACCGCCCACGCTGGTGGTTGCGGAAGTGGTGATCGCGAGCGATTACCTCAAGACCTTCATGGCGTCATGGCGAGGGATTTTTGGTGGGGAGGTACGGTCGTTCACCACGATCACTAGCCGTGCCAAACGCGAGGCGATCGCGAGGATGGTGCGCGAGGCCGACGCGCTGGGGTACAACGCCCTTTGCAATGTCCGTGTCGATCCCGCCGACGTGGGTGGCAACAATACGCAGAGGAAGAACCCGATGGCGGCTTGCATCGCCAGCGGCACCGCGTACGTCGCCGCGCGAACGTGACCGGTCCTTCGCCCTACGCGTCACCGGATCCGTTGGAGCCCTCCTCGACGGCTCACCCGCGCGATCATTCGGTCCACGCCGAACCGTGGATGCGCGGGCAATCCTTTACGCCGGACCCGACGGATTCTCCAGGGTCGCCGCAACTGTGGCCATCCTCCGGTGCCGACGAACTCGTCGAAAACTCGGTTTGGGACGAACCGGTCGCGAGCATCGAATTGACCGGCGGCCCGGACGCGTCATCGGTGACGTGGTTCAGGTTTTATCAAACGATGGTGTCGAGTACGTCTGACGCGTTTTCTTGGGCAGTCACCTTGGCCGTCGCGGTGGCTTCTGGCCCCGCCGCGATAGTCGGGACTCTGTGGACGGGTTCCGGAAGCTACTCGGGACTGGTCATGGCAACGATTCTAGGGCCGACGATCGAGGAGATCCTCAAAATCGCGTTGCCCCTATGGATCATCGAGAAGAAGCCCTGGCTCTACCATTCGAGCGGCCAAGTTCTCGTCTGTGGGATCGCCAGCGGGCTGGCGTTTGCTGCGGTCGAGAACGCGATTTATTTAAATCTTTACATTTCCAACCCGTCGCCCGCGCTAGTCGCGTGGCGCTGGAGCGTTTGCGTGCTGCTGCACACAGCTTGTTCATTGATCGCCGCGATTGGCGTGGTCGCGATTCGCCGCAGCATGATCGCACGACAGGCGATGCCTCAATTGGTCGACGGAGGACGCTGGATCACAGCCGCGATCGTGATCCACGGGACCTACAATGCAGCAGCGTGGTTTTTGAACGATCACCTGTAGAAGTCGTTTCGCCCTTTCAGGGCTCGCGCTGGCGGACGTGACTCCTTACCCAGGGCGGCACTTTGCGGCTTCGCCGCGTCGCTTGCCCTGGGCTATCAACGCGCCGCCCCTTCGGGTCGCCAATGCGCGCGACGAAAGAGAAGGTCCTAACAAACATCGCGCCCGGCCAATTCGTTTTGAACCTTCGGAATGCAAAGCCCGAAGGGCTGAAATGGGATAGCCCAGGGCAGAGCGCAGCGACGCCCTGGGTGATCTCGCAAAACGGTCACCTTCGCCCTGAAAGGGCGAAACCGGTGTTTCGCCCTTTCAGGGCTCACGCTGGCGGACACGACTCGTACCCAGGGCGGC
>JBGTCJ010000422.1:0-5232 GCA_041748895.1 Pirellulaceae bacterium | reverse complement strand
CTGTTCTTTGCTGAAACGTGGGTCAGCAGCGTCGGAGCGAGGTTGTTTGACGTCACGATCGAAGGCGAACTGAAGCTGGATGATTACGACATCTTTGCCGAAGCGGGTGCGAACAAGGCGGTGATGAAGAGCTTCATCGTCAGCGTCAACGATGGCTCGCTCGACATTCTTATGGGGCATGTGGTCGAGAACCCCGCGATCAAAGCGATTGAAATACTCCATCCCCAAATACCCAACGTGCTGACCACGACTTCCTCGTCGGTCGGTTTCGGAAGCACGCCTCCGGAAGCGACGGTCACGCGCACCGTATCGCTGGTCAATAGTGGCGGGAGCGGGGATCCGGACATCGAAATCAGCTCAGCGGTGATCGGCGACCCGGTATTCACGGCGACTTTCGATGCCCCTCTGCCGCTCACCCTCGCGCCGGGCCAGTCCGCCACCGTAACGCTCGAATTTACACCCACGCTCAACCAGGCGTACAGCAGCACGCTGGAGATCGTCCACTCTGGCAACAATTCGCCCCTGGCGATCGAGTTGAGCGGCATCGGGAACGTCAGCGCGATCAACTTCGGTAAATCGACGCTCGCGGGAACTTCGCTCGAAAAACCGACATCGCTCCAGTTTGGTCCGGATGGACGGCTATACGTCGCCCAGCAGAGCGGAATGATCAGCGTCTACACCGTCCAGCAGAACGGCAACAACGACTTTGCCGTGACGGCGACCGAACAAATCGTGTCGATCCAAAACATCCCCAACCATAACGACGATGGGACACCGAACCCGGATATTAAAGACCGATTGATCACCGGAATCCTGGTCACCGGTACCGCGGCCAATCCGGTAATTTTTGTCGGCAGCAGCGATCCGCGGATTGGTGCGGGCCCCTCGGGCGAAGATCTCAATCTCGACACTAACTCGGGAATTATCTCCAGGCTGACTTGGAATGGCAGCTCGTGGGCCAAACTCGATTTGGTGCGAGGGCTGCCGCGCAGCGAGGAGAACCACCACAACAATGGGATGCAGTTGGACCCTTCGACCAATACGCTCTACGTGGCGATGGGAGGTAATACCAACATGGGAGCTCCGTCGAATCACTTTGCACTGCTTTCCGAGTTCGCGTTGTCGGCGGCGATCCTGGCGATCGACCTCGATGCGATCGGCGAGACCACCTACGACCTGCCCACTTTGGACGATGAGGACCGGGCGAATCTGACCGATGCTATTGGCAATCCGGTGCTCGACGCCACGGGCACGCCCCTGGACGTCAACGATCCGTTCGGCGGTAACAACGGCAAAAACCAGGCGAAGCTCGTTCCGGGTGGGCCCGTCCAGATCTATTCGCCCGGTTGGCGCAATCCGTACGATCTGCTGATTGCCCAAAACGGCAACATGTACTCGATCGACAACGGTCCCAACGGTGGCTGGGGGGACATTCCCATCAAGATCAACGGTGTGGCGACCAATCAAGTCAGCGAGCCGGGCGTTTCCCTCGGCGATGGGCTGCACCTGATTCCGGGGCCCGGTTATTACGCCGGGCATCCGAACCCCGTGCGGGCCAGCCAAACCAACACCTTCAACGCGAGTAATCCGCAATCGCCGGTGTCGGTCGATAACCCGATCGAATCGGACTATATTCCGCCCATCGATCATCCCACCTACGGAGCGAACAATGGTTCGATGGTGGTGTTCAGCGAATCGACGAACGGGTTGACCGAATACACGGCAACCAACTTCGCCGGCGAGATGCAAAACAATTTGCTGGCGGTGAGCTTTGATAACACCGTCAAGCGGATCGTGTTGAATGAGACGGGGGACGCGGTGGTGAGCGCCACGAACCTGTTCAACAGCGTCGGCGTGATTCCGCTGGACGTGATTGCGCTCGGCGATGACAGCCCATTCCCTGGCACCATCTGGGTTGCCGACTACGTCCTCGGTCAGATCATCGTCTTCGAACCGCAGGGCATCAGCGCAGGGTGCCCCAACGACGCCGATTGCGACGGATATAGCGATGACGATGAACTCGCCAACGGCACCGATCCGAACAACGCTGCTGACACCCCGCCGGATTGGGATGGAGACTTCATTTCCGACCTGCTCGACGACGATGACGATAACGACGAAATTCTTGACATCGACGACGCGTTCGCCATCGATCCAGACAATGGCACGACCACGCCGATCGGCACCATGTACTCATGGGAAAATGATCAATCGGCCGGCGGGTTATTGAACCTCGGTTTTACCGGCTTGATGATCAACGGCGTGGACGATTACCTCACGCTCTACGATCCCGCCGCTCTGACCGCCGGTGGTGCCGCTGGCGTGCTGACGATCGATGCGGCCAGCCCAGGAACCGCGTGGGGAAGCATTAACACGCAGGAGCAGGCATTCCAGTTCGGTTTCAATGCGGCGGCGGCGACCGACACCTTTGTCGCCATGACCAGCGTCGGTGCCCCGTTCGCCGGTGTGGCGGTCGAGCCGGGAACGGAAATGGGGTTCTATGTCGGTACCGGCGATCAAGACAACTATGCGAAAGTGGTCGTCAGTGGTGACGGCGGTGGTGCGATTCACTTCGTCGTCGAAGTCGACGGCGTTCCCACGTTCATCGACTCTCACAGCATCTCGCTGAGCAACGTCGACTTCGTCAATCTCAACTTGATCGTTGATCCGGTCACCAAATTGGTCGCCGCCGAGTATCAGATCAGCACCGCTGGGGTACTGGCGCCGGCCGTCCAGATGACGAACAAGGGTTTGGTCCCCGCCGCCTGGCTCGCCAACGCGATGGCGCTTGGCGTGATCAGCACCGATGCGACGCCCGAGACGCCCGTATCGGTCACCTGGCAATTCCTTGGGGTCGTCTACCAGAATCCCCAGATCTATGCCTCGTCCGCTTTCGTGACGATCAATCCGAACGGCGGTATCGATGCCAGCACCTTCGACAACAACACGATCTGGGTCGAGAACACCTCGGCCGCTGGCGGCCCAAAAATCGCATCGGTGCGTTTCGATTCCAGCACCACCTTCCTGCCCGACATCGTCTTCGATCCGTTCGGCGAAGCGGGAGACGTCGACGCGAAAACGCTGACTGTCAGCACCGGCGCCACCGAAACCGGTTATGTCACACCCTCGAGTCCGACCGAACCGTTCGGCGCGCCTTACCAGCAGGGATATCAGCAGATGACGCTGAACTTCACCGATTTCGATCCCGGTGAAGTCGTCAAATTCGCTGTCGATCTGGATCCCACGACGCTCCAGGGACTCCTCGGCCAAGGTGCCGATTGGCCGGGGTCGATCTCCGGTTTGGAGATGAGCGGGATGACGGTCACCATCACTTTCACCGATGGAACGACGCACGTCGGGACAGTGTTCGCTAAAGCAGGCAGCTTGGGTGAAGGCAATGCCACCGTCACCGCCAACTCTCCCGCGGCCCCCTCGATCCAGCTGCTGGGGCTGACTCAGAACCCGACGACCGTCTCCAACCCGCAGCAGACGCTCCGCGTCAGCGGCAAACCGGGTGATACGGTGCGGGTGCTGTTTACCGAAGCGACGCTCGAGCCGGTTGGGGTAGAACTCTACGACGTGGATCCGTATGAAGCCAACCGGGTGAAGAGGGTCACGCATCTCTCGGGGGTGATCACCGCTGAAGGTTACGTCGATTTCCCGGTGACGCTGACGAACCAATTCGAACAGGGTGGGCTGAATCACTTCGTCGCAGTGGTCGACGAGAATGGTCGGACGGGAGATATGTCCAACGTCTTGGTGGTGCAGCTGGATGACACCATCAATCTCGCCTTCGCCGAGGACGGCGGCATCATGATCCTGGCCTCGACCAGCACCTACGATTACGACGTCAATGGCGACGGGGATGTCTCCCCCGTCGATGCCCTCATGGTGCTCAACTCGCTCAACCGGGCAAGCGCCGGTGCTGAAGGGGAATCGACCAGCGGGGACACCTTCCTGCGAGCCGACGTCAACCGCGACGGTCGCGTCACGGCGCTCGACGCCTTGCTGGTGCTCAATCACCTTAAACGCCAAGCGGCCCGTGCGGCGACACCGCCCGCGGCGGCGCTCCCGGTGCTCTACTATCCGCCGCTCTCGGAGGATGACGAGGAGCGGTTGCTGGCGAGCGACGAGGCGCTGGGGGATTGGCCCGAGGAACTCGACGTCAGCTTTGGCTGACGCGCGAGGGCGGAGAACTTGGGCTGAGTGAAAAGCTGCCGTCATGCGAGGGCGGAGAACGCTCCAGTCCAACTGCCGTCGCTCGTGCCCAACCGAACCTGGGGTTACGCGGACGCTCGCTATCGCACGGTCCGCTCACCCCAGGCTAAAGGCTTTCGCCGCTTCGCGGCTAGGCTCTGTCTGAAAAGTCGGATTCCGACGTAGCTGCGGTCGCCAGAACCCGGAGAAACCACGCTCTGGCGAGCGTAGTTACGAGTTTTCAGACAGAGCCTAGACGAAAACTGCGAAAGTTGAACTTAGCTTAGCGCTGTCAGACGACCGCCCCTGTTCCGGCGTTTTTGGTCACGGCTCAGTTTGCGATACCAATTCCTTCATCGCTTCCATTTGCCGCGTCCAAAGCGCTGCGAGTTCTTCAACTTTATCGGGATGCTGCTGAGCCAGATCGTTCAACTCGCTGCGATCGGTGGCTAGGTCGTAGAGCTCCCAGGGATCTCCCTTGGCGGCGACGAGCTTCCAATCGTCCACTCGAATCGCGCGGTTCTCTTCATGCATCCACCACAGGCTGTCGTGGCGGATGCTGCCGTTCTTGGCCAGCTCGGGCACCAGGCTTACACCGGGGGCTTTGGGAATCGGCACCCCTTCCCATGACTGTGGCAGCTTACCGCCAGCCAATTCCAGCACAGTCGGCACGACGTCGATAAAGTGCACCGGAGTGGTTCTCAGTTCACCGCGGGCGGCGATCCCGGCCGGCCAGTGGACAATCAAGGGTGTGCTGATTCCGCCCTCGTGTACCCAGGTCTTGTGGCGGCGCAGCGGCGTGTTGGCTGCACTTGAGAAGCCGGGGCCCAAACACAAGTAACTCGCTTCGGATCCGGGTGCTGCGTTCGGGTCGTGACCGCCGTGGCGAACCATGATTTCAGCGCTGGCCCCATTATCCGAAGCGAACAGGATCAAGGTATTTTCCATCACCCCCATCGCTCGCAACTGGTCCAAAACCCGTCCGATCTCTTGATCCATACGGTCAACCATCGCGGCGTGAATCGCCATCTTGGT
>JBGTCJ010000421.1:0-3713 GCA_041748895.1 Pirellulaceae bacterium | reverse complement strand
GCGGCGGCAATCCCTGCGGGCGTGGCACCGTAAACCACGACATCGGCCGACTCGGCGGCATCAACCCGTGCCGGGCCCATAATCACCAGGGCGACGATCCAGTGGGTCACCTGCACAAGGAGTTCCTTGCCGCAAAATCTGTGGAAGCTGGTCAATCGAAGACGCGAGCCGGCGACAAGAAGGTTAAACGCTCGCATGTTGCCCCACGACAGCCATGCTCTCGCGTTGAAGTCTTTCGACAAAGGTCCCGGCCTGGACTACCTTCTCTTTCGCACCGATAGGGTCCTTAGCCATTTCGAGTACCGTCGGCACCAGACGATCGATGTCGTCCTGTTGGTCAAAATCCAACAGCCAGTCGCCGAGGCCGATATCGCGCCACATGATCCCTTTACTCGTCTGCTCTTCGAATCGACAGACAATGGCTGGTACGCCATTGCCGACGCACATAATGGGAGAGTGCATTTCCAAACCAAAAAGGCCCGCGCTGCGGACGTAGGTGCTCAGCGCCTCGTCGGTCAACCAGAAATCCTTGCGCCAGACGACCCTCGGTCGCACGTCGTCGGGCAGCCTGTCGATGATCCATTGCTTGCCCACTGCCATCTGAGTCGCATCCTCGGGGCATACAAGGATTTTCAATGGCGTCTCTCGAACCACCGCGGAGATCGCCGCCCGCAACGGCTCGTGATCATGCTCCGCCATCGCGTCATTGCGAGCTTGCCGTTCTTCATCGCGCTGCCGCCCCGGCTTGATCAACCAATACGGCGTGTAGCGCAGACGCGGGATGCAACAAAGAAATTTGCCTTCCTGCAAATCGTTTTCGCGAAGAAATGCGGTGGATTTCGCGTCATCGCGGAGATCGCACGCGAATGCGCCGTCCGGCGCGAACTCCATAATCGGACAATCAACTCCATCGGCCAACGCGCGGCTCAGAGAGATCGAATCTCGAAAGTAAACGAACCTGGCTTGGCTTAGCAGGTCACCATCGTCACGCGAGAGAAACGATCCGTGGGTAATCCCGTAAACCCCAAACGGCTTCCCCGTGTGCTTGACAAAGGCCGCAACATCTTTCGCAGCGACGAGCGATGGGCCCGAACCGTGCAAGAGGAAATCAGCCCAACTCACAGCATCGGCGAGGTCAGGGTTCGACGCCTGCCCGCTGGCGTCGAGCGTACCCTTCACGATCTTGAGTCTAGGAAAGCGTCGATGCTCCATCGCCGCGACCTCGCGAGACAGATCGCCCGAAGCCCACAAAATGACATTCGCTTCGGGAAGATAGCGTTCGATCAATGCGAGGACACCCGGCGTGTGTGCGATGTCACCAATATTCACAACCTGCCACGACGAACGAAGCAAGATGCGGGGCGGGCGTGATGGGTCGTCACCGAGCAGCGAGTTGCCTCTCGCCGAACCGGCAAGCACGGCAGCGAACAGAGCACGAAAAGTTTGGCGGCGATCCATGAGGCGATCTCGATGACACGATGGGTAGAGAAGGCATCACTGAGTCGTCTGCATCGAGCGAAAACACGACACTGAACTCTCGCTCGAACCGACCCGCATGGCTGACTCGAAATGCCTTGGCTCTCATCATGACTGGCCATTGGTTGTCAGCCAACGGCTCTTGGCCGATCCGCAGCTCTTTTGTCATGCTTGAATCGAGGACTCGCAGGCGATAGCCTGCCCGCAAGGCAAAAAGGTTGGCGGTCAATTTGCCTGGGTCACGCTCGATTCAATCCCCCAGGATGAATGTTCGCCGCCATGCTCTACACCGCCGATGACCTGCGAATCCGTTCGCTGGGGGAATGCCGAATCGATTCGCCGTTGATGCCGCTGTTGAACACTCGACAGCACTCCATCAACTACGTCGAGGAGTCCGACCGAATTCTGATCGACAACACGCTCTCCGCGCTCAACGCTCGGTTGTCACAGGTCGGTACTGAAGGGGTTCGCGAGCCAATTGCCGGACTCGAGCCGGCCGGTGCTCGAAAGAAAATCTATTTCGACCCGAGCAAAACGAGGGCGGGCATCGTGACCTGCGGCGGGCTCTGCCCGGGATTGAATGACGTCATCCGCGCCATCGCACTCGAATTGTCACGGACCTACGGCGTTCCTCGTGTGTACGGATTTTGCAACGGCTATCAAGGGTTCATCCCACGATTTGCTCGTCCGGTGCTCGATCTGACGCCCGAGGCGGTGAGCGATATCAACGAGCACGGCGGAACGATTCTCGGTTCATCGCGCGGCGAGCAGGATCCGGCCGAGATCGTCGACTGCCTCGACCGAATGGGAATCAATCTTTTGTTCGTGATCGGCGGTGACGGCACGATTCGGGGGGCGATGCGGATCGTGCAAGAAATCTCTTCAAGGAATCTAAAGATCGCGGTGGTTGGAATCCCGAAGACCATCGATAACGATATTCACTTCGTCGACCAAAGCTTCGGATTTCAAACGGCATTCAGTGAGGCGGCCAAGGCGATTCGTGCGGCGCACGTCGAGGCGTGCGGAGCCCCCGGCGGGGTCGGACTCGTGAAATTGATGGGGCGCCACAGTGGTTTCATCGCCTGCTACGCCTCGTTGGCAATGAGCGATACTAACTTTGTGTTGATCCCCGAGGTTCCCTTTTGCCTCGAGGGAGCTAACGGGCTTCTAGCGACGCTCGAGCGGCGGATGCAACGTCGCGGTCATGCCGTGATCGTCGTCGCCGAGGGCGCGGGTCAGGAGCTCATGCAGCGCAGCGGCGAGACGGATGCCTCGGGAAATCAACGGCTGAGTGACATCGGCATGTTTCTGAAGGAAAAAATCACTCAGCACTTCTCCGAGCGAGCGATCGAATTGAACCTCAAATACATCGACCCGAGCTACGTGATCCGAAGTGTTCCCGCCAATTCACACGATAGCGTTTACTGCTCACGGTTGGCGCACAATGCCGTTCACGCAGCCATGTGTGGTCGAACCGAAATGGTGGTCAGCCGATGGCACACGCGGTTCGTGCATGTCCCGATGGCCCTGGCGATCCGCGAAAGAAATTCGGTCGATCCCAACGGCGACCTTTGGATGACGGTACTCGAGGCGACCGGCCAGCCTCCGCGATTCGCCTAATAGCCCGCCGGACCGGTGCTGGCGATCTCCAACGCTGGCATGCCCAATTGGTTTCGACACTCGTCGAGCATTTCCTTCGTCCGGCTGGCACCGACTCGGGTGACACCTAACGCACGCACCTGCAGCAGCGTTGTCAAGTCACGCACCCCGCCCGCCGCTTTAACTTGGACATGAGCCGGAGAGTGGGCTCGCATCAATTTCAGGTCCTCGATTGTCGCCCCACCGGTGCCGTAACCGGTCGAGGTTTTGACCCAATCGGCATCGACGTCACCGCAAATCTCGCACAGCTTTTTCTTTTGATCGTCATCGAGGTAGCAGTTCTCGAAAATTACCTTGACCTTCTGACCCGCGTCATGCGCGACATCGATCACACCTCGGATGTCATCGCGAACGTAGCTCCAATCGCCGCTCAAAACCTTCGAGATGTTGACGACCATATCGAGTTCTCGACATCCATCCTCGATCGCTCGCCTCGCTTCAACGACCTTGATCGCGGAGGTGTGGCCACCGTGCGGAAAACCGATCGTTGTGCTCGGCATCACCGTACTTCCGGCGAGCAGTTCACTGCACCGAGACAAATAATAGGGCATGATGCAGACGCTTGCCGCATCGTAGGC
>JBGTCJ010000420.1:0-21132 GCA_041748895.1 Pirellulaceae bacterium | reverse complement strand
GCGAACGGTTGCCGAGTGCGAGGAAATCACGACCCGTGCGGGCGGCAGAAAAAGACTGATCAGCATGGTTGCCAACCCCGCGTTAACAGGATTTCAGGCACCCAAAATCCTTTGGCTGCGAAATCACGAGCCGAAACACTTTGCCAAACTTTCGAAAGTGCTGCTTCCCAAAGATGAGATTCGCCGCCGCTTGACCGGCGATTTCGTGACCGAGGTGAGCGACGCCAGTGGGACCTTGTTGCTCGACGTCGTCAACCGCTGCTGGAGTAAGAAGTTGCTCGCCAAGCTCGATCTTGATTCGGCCCTTTTGCCACGTGTCGTCGAGAGCGAAGAAGTCACCGGAACCCTGACTCGCGAGGCCGCAGAGTCGCTCGGCCTGACAACCCTTTGCAAGGTGGTAGGTGGCGCGGGCGATTGCGCCGCGGGCGCGATCGGCAATGGTGTCGTTCGCGCCGGGGTGTTGAGTACATCGATCGGCACCTCGGGTGTGATGTTTGTTCACAGCGACGAGCCGCAGTACGACGTCCAAGGGCGGTTGCACACATTCTGTCACGCCGTTCGCGGCAAGTGGCACATGATGGGTGTGAATTTGACCAGCGGCGGGGCGTTGCAGTGGTGGGTCGAGAACGTGATTCGAGGGTTGTCGGGAGACGATGCCGCGAAGGCCTACGAAGCGGCCACGGCTGAGGCCGCCGCGGTCCCCGCAGGTAGCGACTCCTTGCTGTTCCTCCCCTACCTCAATGGCGAGCGAACGCCGCACGCCGACCCCTTGGCCAGAGGCGCGTTTGTCGGGTTGAACCTACTGCACACCCGTGGTCACCTGACTCGCGCCGTGATGGAAGGTGTGACTTTTGCGCTTCGAGACAGCCTGCAGATCATCGAAGACCTAGGAGTTCCGGTGAAGGAGGTGCGTGCCAGCGGTGGTGGAAGCCGCAACCCGCTGTGGCGACAGATGCAAGCCGATGTCTTGGGAAAGAAAATCACGACGCTCAAGGTTGAACAGGGGCCAGCGTATGGGGTCGCCTTGTTGGCCGCCGTTGGCGATGGTGCCTACCAAAGCATCGAACAGGCTTGCAAGCAAGCGATCGAGGTCGCCAGCCAAACTCCCGTCGATCGCCGTGCGGCGAAAGTTTACGATCGGTTGTTCCCGATCTATCGCCGACTTTACCCGAGCCTGAAATCCGATTTCGCCGCGCTGGCCTGACGCGATTTCCCGCGAGGCATACTCAAGTCTCTCTCATGTCCTGCCGCTCGTTCGAACAGCACAGCCACCCCATCCGACTCTTGCCGCCGTGCGTCGTGCTCATCGCCTGGGTGTTGATCGCGTCAGCGAATGTTATCGCCCAAGTTCCGTTTCGAATCGATGTCGTCGATGCCGAAAATGGATGGCCCGTTCCGCTGGTCGAACTTCGCACGGTCCATCAAATGCGATTCGTTTCGGACAATCGAGGGACGATCGCGATCGACCTGCCGGAACTAATGGGTCGCGAGACGTGGTTCTTTGTCGAGGGACATGGCTACGAAGTGAATCAGGACGGCTTTGGCTATCGCGGCATTCGAATGACGCCGATGCCCGGAGGGCAGCAACAGTTGGCCGTCGTGCGGAGACTACCCGCGAAGCGACTTGGCCGTATCACGGGCGCCGGACTCTTCGCCGAGTCCCAGCGATTGGGAATCGAAACCCAGTGGCGGGAACAAGGAATTCTCGGGTGCGACAGCGTCCAAACGGCCGTCTATCGGGGACAACTTCACTGGGCGTGGGGTGACACGAACCTCGCCCGGTACCCATTGGGGCTTTTTCACATGATCGGCGCCACGACCAAGATCGACGCTTTGGAATCTCTCGAACCGCCAGTGAAGTTGCGGTACGACTACGTCGTTGATTCCGAAGGCCAACCGAGAGTAATCGCTCCGATGCCGGGAAATGGGCCTACCTGGATCAGCGGGCTTGTCAGCGTACAGTCGCAACGCGAGGCGGTCGAGCGATTGGTCTGCTGCTACGTGAAGATTCAACCGCCGTTGACCGCCTACGAGAGTGGGCTCTGCGTCTGGGACGATTCCGCTCAACGATTTGAGAAGGAGACGACGCTATGGACCCGAACGGATCACGACGCTGAGCCACCTTTGATGCCCGATGGTCATGTGACCTCGTGGACAGACCACGAGGGGCTGACGTGGTTACTCTTTGGCGACCCGTTCCCCCGGCTTCGTTGCCCCGCAACGTTTGAAGCCTGGCGCGATCCGAACGCCTGGGAGGCCTTGAAACCGCAAGCCGACGTTCCCACTGCCGACGGAAAACGGATGATCCGACCGCATCGTGGCTCGATCGCTTGGAACGCGTATCGGCAAAAATGGGTGACCGTGTTCACGCAGTGGTCGGGGGATGCATCGCCGCTGGGCGAACTCTGGTACGCCGAGGCCGAGTCACCTACAGGTCCTTGGCAATCGGCTGTCCAAATCGTGACCCACAACAACTACACCTTTTACAACCCGAAGCTCCATCCTGAATTCACGCCACACGGATCGGCCATCTTGATTTTCGAGGGGACCTACACCAAGGAATTTGCGAAACAAGCGGTCGCGACTCCCCGCCATGATTACAACCAAATCCTCTACCGACTCGACCTCGACGCCCCTCCATTTTCGAAACATCCGTAGCGAACGACTGCCACACAAATCGTCGCTGGCGATACGCCGCGTCATTCGGGACGAAGGGTGAACGTGCCGAAGTGAATGCCTCCCGGTTCGTTGTATCCGAAACTACCGGTGGGGGCGAAATAGTCCTTGAACTGATCGAACGGCGGCAGTTCATTTCGTTTCAGCAGCGCGCCCATTCGTCCAAGGAATTCTTGGCTCTCACCGCGCGAATCCAGAAATGCTCGCGTACTGCTCGAGCCCGTAAAATCGTAGAACTGGCGGAGGAAATCGGACGAACGCGAAAAGCTAAGGTAGAAGGGCTTCTCGCCCCTGAGCTGGCCACCGAGTTCGCTCACCATCAAGCCGTACTCAAGACTGGTCGCGAGCGAGGGCAGCGTTCCAGCGTCCGTTCGGATCGCCCGTTCGAGTGACTCTCGACGATCGCTCAGAACCAACCACTGATCGATAATCGCCGCGTACCGGGGAAACAGTCGCTCAGGACCTCGAAGTTCTCGAGATGCGTCGCGCGGTCGCAGTGAGTAAATTTTGGTCGACCCGAACGCATCGACGGTAAGCACGTTCGATGCGACGTCTGCCAATTTGTCAATCGTGATCGTCATCGCCTGTGCGTCACGAAGTTGGAAGGCGGTGAGAAACGACAAGCTATTGGGTGGGTGCGGTTTCGTGAACTGGACAATCGAAACGATCCGGTCATCGAGCTGATCGATGAATTCGGTTTGGAAGTCGAGGTCAAGCCGTTTGAAACGGCTGTCCATTTGACGGCGGAATGTTCGTTCATCCTCGCCGCCGGCGTCGAGTGGACGATCGACGCCATTGAAGCGATCGACAATCTTTCCAAAATTCTCGTACGTCTTGGCGATGTTCCAATTCACCGACGTGTACGACGTGACGTCGTCTGAGACCCAACTCGGCGGATTGGTATCGCCCTCCAACGGGCGAATGACGCCGAGCAACCCGTCGCGCGGAGGATCGATCGCAATGTGCACATGCGTGATGTCCTCAAAGGCTTCGCCGCCTTGAAAAACGCTCCCACCCACACCTTGAAGCCGTTCCAAACCGAGTGATTGAAAGATGGGGAGAATCAAGAACGCGTTGCCGCTTCGCATGATCAACCGTTCGGCCAACACATAGGGCTCGAAGAAGAAAGTGATCTGGGGCAATGTGTCCTCTGCGCCGATGCAGGGTGTCATCACATGGGTGAAGTGAGTCGACTCGGCGAGCGTTGGCTGGTCATCGGTACCCTGCCAGCGGGCAAGTGCTGCGGCAGCCGTTCCCGGCCCGATGCCGATCACCGTCATTCCATCGCGCGAGAAAATCTCGATCTGGTCGCTCTGATCCCCTGTGCGGATCAGCCGCGTGAGGTCGGTGCCCGCGATCGTCTCGTTGCGGAGCACATACCCCGAACGCTTGAGAATCGCTTGATATCGATCGAGGATCCGCTTCAGCGCTTGGTCGGACGTTCCGGTTTCGATGAAAATTAGACCGCCGAGCTGATACTGCCGGCGACGCTGTTTGGCGAGCCGGCGGCGAATTGCATCGGGTGAGTCGTCCTTCACGGATGTGTCCTCGCCCACGTTCTGATCCTCCTCCTCGGGGCCGTCTACCATTACGAGCGCCGCCGCAAGCTGACCCCTGGGAATCGCGAGCAACTCTTCGAGAGTCACATCCATTTGGTCCCCGATTTGGCGAAATAACTCAGCCAGCGTTTGGAAAAGGTCGCTTGCCAATGGCGCCATCTTCGGATCTTGGACCATCCGGCCTACCGAGCTTTCCGCGAACCCTTTTCGGAATGCCTCGACATTCTCAATGCGGATGTAGCCGATTGCATCATCGGGCAATAGTCGCGGGGCGCTGGGAACCGTTACCGGTTCATCCGCAACGCACCGCTGACCCGGCAAGGACACACCCATCAGTGCGAGACCAACGACCAAATTGACAATGAACTTCGTGGCTCGGACGTGGCTCATTCGGGTCCTGAGTAGCTGGTCGCGTGGACTCGAAAAACAGGAAGTTCGATGATTTCGTGGCTTCGACATTCGCGGTGGAATAGACACTGGAGAACGAGCCCTCAGGGAATGAGAGAGAAAACTGGTTTCGCCACCCTGTCGATTCGCCTCATCCGCCGGATCCTTGGCACAAATCGAAAGATTGCACGAAAATTCGGCACAATTCGAAACCCATCAACGGGTAGGGTTCGAATAGAATAGCACGTTGATCCGTTTCCGAAATCTTTGCTTCTCTGTTGAGCGTCCAATGATCCACTCCACCAACCGCTCGTTATTGCTATCCGCAATCGTCGTGATGCTGGCGGTGACGATCCAACCAGCCCAAGCGCAGACCGGGGGCGGTCGGCAGACCACTGCTGGCGGCGGCGGCGGCGGTGCTGGGGCAGCCGGCGGAGGCATGGCGGGTGGTGGAACGACGGGCACTGCGATCGGACCCGTCGCGGGGAGTGTGGGTGACAGCAACGTCATTGGCCGTTCGGCCGACCGCGTATTCGGCGACATCGGTGGCCAAACCGCAGGTGGACGAGGGACCACGGGAGCCAGGCTCGGTGGAGGTGGCGGCGGTCTTGGGGCCGCGATGGGCGGTTTCGGCGGACTCGGTGGCTTCGGCCTCAACGCGTTTGGCGGTACCAGTTCACAGGCCACGCCTTCTGTACGAACGCAATTGCGATCGGCGATTGCCTTGCCGCCTCAAACACAAATTCAACAGTCGATGGCGCTCAATCAGCGAATCATCCGATCACCGGCCCAACGGCGATACCCAACTCTCAATGTTTCGGTCGTTGACGGGACGGCTGTTCTTGAGGGAGTGGTCCCTTCCGACTCGGATCGTCGAATGGCAGAACTACTGCTGCGGCTCGAGCCAGGGGTCAACCGGATCGACAACCAGATCGTCGTCGCTCAATAAGCGGCTAGGCGAACGAATCTTGGTGAATCAGAGATCGGGGAGGCGGTGCGGATAGGGTTCGGTTAGCCTATCGGCATGACAGCTCAATCCACCCCGATGGTCGCCGACCCGACGCTCTCACGTGACGAGATCGCCGGGGAATATTTCGCCTCGCTTCTCTACCCGCCGTATCCGGTCCAGGAAGAGGCCCTTCTTGCTTATTTTACGAGCGATGCAGGCGTTTTGGTTTGCGCGCCAACGGGAACGGGCAAGACGCTGATCGCGGAGGCCGCCGTCTACGAGGCGCTGCGTAGCGGACGACGGATGTACTACACCACTCCGCTGATCGCATTGACAGATCAGAAACTCGATGAGCTTCGCGAGTCAGCCGTCCGCTGGGGATTTCCGGCCTCATCAGTCGGCCTGGTGACCGGAAATCGCACAATCAATCCCGAAGCGGCGGTGCTGGTTGTCGTTGCCGAGATACTGCTCAATCGCCTGCTCAACCGCGAGCGGTTCGATTTCAGCGACGTGTCATCGGTTGTGATGGACGAGTTCCATTCGTTCAACGATCCCGAGCGCGGTGTCGTTTGGGAGCTGAGTCTCGGATTGCTACCGCCAACCATTCGCCTTCTGCTGCTGAGTGCAACGGTCGGGAATTCGGTCGAATTCAACGCTTGGTTGTCTCGCTCGCACAACCGTCGCTTGATGCTCGTTCAAGGCACACAGCGGAAGGTCCCGTTGCAGTTTGAATGGGTCGAGGATGAACTGCTGGCCGATTTTGCCGAAAAAATTTCGGCGGGTGATGAAGTGGCCAGGCGGACACCGGCATTATTCTTCTGTTTCAATCGATCGATCTGCTGGAGCGTCGCCGAGCTGCTCAAGGGCAAGGGTCTGATCGACAAATCGAGGCAGGCCGAGTTGGCGGATTACCTTCACGCGGCCGACATGAGCGAAGGGGCAGGCCCAAAGCTCAAGCAGATCTTGATGCGTGGTGTCGGTGTCCATCACGCCGGCGTGTTGCCACGATACCGGCGGATGGTCGAGGAATTGTTTCAGCGAAAACTGTTGAGCGTCTGCGTTTGTACCGAAACGCTCGCCGCAGGGATCAACCTTCCGGCTCGCAGTGTCGTTTTGCCCAGCCTTCTCAAGGGGCCGGCGGGCAAGAAGAAACTGGTCGAATCGGCGACCGCGCACCAAATATTCGGCCGCGCCGGTCGCCCACAATTCGATAGCCAGGGTTTTGTCTACGCGCTCGCGCACGAAGACGACGTGAAAATCCACCGCTGGCGCGAAAAGTACGACCAGATTCCCGAGGACACGAAGGACCCGGGGCTGCTCAAAGCGAAAAAGCAGCTGAAAAAGAAGATGCCTAAGCGACGGAGTGATGAGCAGTATTGGACGCGTCAACAATTCGACCAATTGCGTGAGGCTCCTTCGGCAAAGCTCAGCAGCCGTGGGCGACTGCCTTGGCGTTTGCTCGCCTACCTGCTGTTGCAATCGCCGGAGATCCAACCGCTGCGAGATTTGGTCGGTCGCCGCTTGCTCGACGCGAAATCGTTGACTGACGCTCAGCGAGAACTGAACCGGATGCTGATCACGCTTTGGATCTCTGGCTACATCGAGCTCGAACCGAAACCTCGCTTCGCAGGCTCAAAACCGAGCGCCTCGCCCGAAGCCAAGGCGGCGTCCACACCGGTCGCTGCCCCCGGGCTCTTCGGCGACCTGCTTGCGAAGAAACGAACCGAGGAATCCAAACCGGGCGACACGCCCACAATCGACGTTGAGGAAAGCCGGCTTGCGGGCGACGAAAATCCGAGCGGTTATGAAGTCGACGAATACCGTCCGCAGTGGGGCCATCCGACCGAGCGTCTCGAGTGGTTGGTTCAACTGCGAAGTGTGCATCCGCTTTATGGCATTTATTTGGCGGATCAATTGGCGATTGCCGATCCCGAAGAGCGGATCCTGGGATTGGAAAGCGTTCTCGATGTCCCCGGAACGGTGGCGAGGTTGGTCCGCGTGCCACCCTACGACAAGCTACCGGCCGGAACGCTCGCCACGTCTCGACTCGATCCACGACTGCTGCAACTCGGACTGGCCACAGCCGCAGAACTCGGGTCACCGCCTGAGGAGGACGAAGAGGTCACCGATCGTGGCTTCGGCCGAGTGATGTTCGACGAGCCGCGGGTGTGGCCGCTGACACTCGGGGAGAAAATCTATCGACTCTTTCAATCCGAGTATCCGACCGTTCACGACGTCAGTGTTCGACCGGTGTGGATCGCAGGGGAATTGAAAGAGTTCGGATTTGACTTCAACAAGTACGTGACCAGTCGAGGGCTTCAGAAGGAAGAGGGGATTGTTTTTCGTCATTTGTTGCGACTGATCCTGTTACTCGATGAAATGGCCAACATTCCCCCTTTGGAAACGACCGTCGAGGACTGGGAGTACCCGCTGGATGAGCTGGCCGAACAATTGACGATCGCTTGCCGCCGCGTCGATCCGCAGAGTACCGACGAAGTGATCGACAATGGGCGCGGTGGCGACGAGCTGACGACGCAGAAGCGACGCGGATAAACGTCCGCGGTGTCACGCCGGACATCGGCTCGAGTTATCATGCGGATCGATGATGTTTTCCCTGAGCGACTTCGCTGACCCCCTCCCGTCGGAGCTTATCTTGGCGTTACTCTCACCCTCTTTCCGTGCGGCGCGGCGCGAGAGCGTCGGTGGCGGGTCTACCCTTTGGTACCTCTCGGCGGTCTCGGCGGGCTTGCTCGTCCCATGCCTAATCGTGCTCGGTGGATTGGCGGTCGCGCTGCTCGAATCACGCGGATTCAAACAGTCGCCGGTGCCACTGGGACGGTACCTGAACGTGCCATTGGGATCGACACTGCTAGAACGATCGCCTTTGGTCCAATTGACCTGGCTGGTGGCGATCGGTTTGTTCTTGGCGATCCTGTTTTCGATTGCCATTTGGGTCCATCGGCGTGGGGCCGATGCTCGTAGCCGAGCGATTACCCACAAACTACACCGCGACCTCCTGCAGCAGTCGTTGCGACGAGCCGAGATAGAGGGTGCGATCGCACAGCGTTCGCGTGTGCAAGGGCTGATTGAGCAACGCCTTCCCGAGTTGGGCCGTGGACTTTCCGCCTGGTGGCGCGCGATCCCCCGAAGCGTGCTGGTGATCGTCGGCTGCGTCACGGTCGCGCTGCTGGTCAACATTCCTCTGGCATCCTTGGCAGTCGTCAGCGGGCTTCTGCTCTGGCAGTTGTTCCGCAGCCTTCGTGAATCGGGTGAGACCGAAATTTCGACTTGGGAGGCACCTCGGTCGCGGCGGCGTTTGATTCATCTGCTCAGCCAGGCCCCGCTCTTGGCACGCACCCAGGCCAGCGGCGCGGCAGCGACGGCATTCGATACCGAACTCGAAGCACTCTACCGTCGGATCGAATCGACGCAGGCTAACCGAGCCAGACTTTGGCCACTGATGACGCTCGCCACATCAGTGGCGATCGGATTGTTGCTGTTGGGGTTGGGGGTCAACCTCTTCGACGAGGGCTCGGGCTTGAGCATCCCATCGGCAATGGTCCTTGCTTTGTCGTTGGTGGGTGCGGTTGCCGGCGCCAAGCGACTCACCGAAGCGGTGTCTGAATCGGGCCTCGCCGACGACGCGGCGCGACATATTTATCAGTACCTAAAAATTGTCGATGACGCGCCGCCGAGCGAACAGCGGGTTGGATTGGCCGGACTTCGTGAACAGGTGCAGATGGTGGACGTCACACTGGGCGATCCAGCAGGTGGCGTGATACTCGGCAACGTGAATCTACAACTTCGCCCCGGTTCGCTCGTCGCCCTGCTCGGGACCAATCCGGTCTCGACCTTGTCACTCGCGGAGTTGATCCTCGGAATTGGACGGCCGAGTCTTGGGCGGATCACGATCGACGGGTTGGCGATTCGCGACATTCACCCGCGTTCGCTTGCCAAGAATGTCATTTGGGTCGGCGCCGACGGACCTCTTTGTGACGGAACGGTTATTGAGAACATTACGGGGGGAAACCCCAGCGTCGATCCGCACGACGTAATGGAAATCACGCGGCAATTGGGGATTTACGATTCGCTGGTCCGCTTACCCGATGGTCTGCAAACCGCGATCA
The DNA here is from genome assembly GCA_041748895.1 of Pirellulaceae bacterium. Taxonomy (GTDB): domain Bacteria; phylum Planctomycetota; class Planctomycetia; order Pirellulales; family Pirellulaceae; genus UBA6163. The sequence goes on along the minus strand of JBGTCJ010000420.1, from coordinate 11,434 downwards.
CGGCGGGTGACGAACGACTCGCCAGCGAAGAGCGGTACGCGATCGGAATCGCCAGAGCGCTCTTGCATCGGCCACCGATCATTGTCGTTGAGGAGCCGCCACCGCCCTCGGAAGTCTTGGCGAGCGATCACTCTTTGGCCGTGCTGAGGAAACTTGTCGAGGCGAACTCTTTGGTGATCATTCTGCCGCGCCGACTGCCCACACTGCGGGCTGCCGATCGCGTGCTCCTGCTCAATGGACCGAAGCTTGCCGGTGAGGGGACCCACAACGATTTGTTGCAATCGAGCGATCTCTACCGGCACCTGAACTACCTGCTGTTCAACCCCTACCGCGAAACGCGATAGAAGCGTCTGACCGTGGTGTTTCCCCGCCCTCGGTCATTTTCTCTTGCGGCGACGCTCAATGCGGTGGTGTTTTTCTGGCCTCGTCAGGTGGCCCCATTGGAGCTCGCGGTCCTGTTCGTACTGTTTCCCAAGTGTCGCCGCCGTGAGCGCCTTGGACATTTCGAATCCGAGATAAAACGCGTGGCTGGCATCAACGTTCTCTGACGCCGCATGGCGCAACAATTGATCAAAGATCGAGAACGGATCGGAGCCGGAGAGATGCAAACCGGACGAAATCAAGTGAATCAACCCGCCCTGGACGAATAGTCGGTAGTTATTGTCTTTGAGCGTCTGGGGAAGGGTCTCGAGGAAGGCCGATGAGTGTTCACGAACCCGCACGTCGCGAAGCATCACGAGCGAATCATCGAGCCGTTTCGGCGGCGTGCGGTGAGACACGCTGTAATGCACCATTCTTCGCGCGAGATCGCATTCGCGTACCGACGACCGCGCCCAATTGATCACTTGCGTGGTGAGCACACTTCGAATACCGAGTTCCTGGCAAACGGCCAGCAGAAGCAGATTGAGTCCTGCGGAGTCGACATCGGTCAACTCGGTAAGGTTCCCGATACCCATCATCATTTCGGCGTGAGGAAAGACTTCGCGGGTACGCGCGTACCTGAGCAGACTCTCGGTGAATGCCAACCCGATCGGCTCGAGAATCGGATCGAGACGGATAGGTACGCCTCGATCCGTAAGGAATGCGATCGTTTCAAAAAAACTGTTCTCATCGCCCGGCGTGTCGGGAATGACGACCACCTCGCACCCCCAGTCGCAAGCCGCCTCGCGGTTCGAACCGTTGACCGATAGCACGAGTGTCGCACCGTGACGACAGGCGTTCTCGGCTTCCCAAGGGTCAAAAGTATCGATCGAGACCGTGAACCCAAGATCGACGAGTTTTCGAGTCACTTCACCGGCCGCGTGCCAACGGTTGGCCGGGTCACAACCGAGGTCGATCACGTCCGCCCCGTCACCACGCAATTGCTCGGCCAAGCGGAGTGTGTCGTCCCATGTCAGTCGCGGTGCGTGATTGATTTCCGCGATGATTCGAATGTCGTACTGGTCCATCACACTTGACGTGGGTTCCCTCCGACCGAAGTGGTCAGGTAGTTGCCGCAGGTCGCGCGGACCGATGATGACGGTGACGCCCAGTTCCTTTTCGATTTCATCACGACCCTCCTCCAAATAACCCGGAAGGATCACCGCCGTCGCCTCGGTGGGAACTTGGATGTGCCGCAGCAACCAACGCGGCGTGATCAATGCGGCCACCGTGATCGGCATCACGCCGATCGAGTAATCGAAGCCTTGCTCTGCAGCCAGCGGAAGGACCACCTCACGCAGCGCCGGTTCCGCCAACCTTCCGGTGACGAAGTGGTAATGCATTCGTAGACGACTGGGTTCCGAAGAGGTCACGCGAAACGCTTCAATGGCGATGGGTAAGAGATGGCAACACGGCGCGGCGACCGGGTGTCGCTAACCGCAACCACAAGATCGTCGCTTCGCCGACGCGGCGCCGCAATCACCGCCAGTTCGAGCGCAACTCGCGCACTGAATTCGAATCAGTACTTGACCCGGCACGGCCCGCGTCTAAAACTTGGAACAAAGCGGGAGACTTGTCGAGTGATGGGGGTCGACGGAGTGCGACCCACATGCTTCGTGGCCGAGGTCTCCCGCTTTTTGTTTTCCCGCTCCGATCGGTCCAACATGGCCGATCGATCCGTCACGCGAATCTGTCTGTCGCTAAGACAATCTGCGAAACGTGCGTTCCGCATTCGTTGACCTGTCAATCCATTTCGCAAAGCGTCGATGTCCCTTTTTCTTTGGCGATCTGCCGTTGCGGTCGCCCTCGACAAGCCCGCTGGACTGGCAACGCAGGCTCCCCATCCCCATCCGAGTCTCGAATCCACCCTACGGCTGACGCTCGGTGATTCGGTCCCCTACGTCGCGTTTCCGCATCGTATCGATCGACCTGTTAGCGGCGTGGTCTTAGCGGCGCTCACGAAGTCCGCAGCGCGAAGGCTCGGGCAGCAATTCGAGAGTCGCAAGATCAAGAAAACCTACCTCGCGTGGATCGAAGGCCAGTGGACCTCCGGCGACGCCGAGAACACGCACCGCTGGATCGATTGGTTGCGGAAAGTGCCTGACGAGCCGCGTGGCGAAATCGTCTCGGCGGATCATCCCGGCGCGAGCATCGCGGAAACCGATGTGCGCGTGTTGCGATCGACCGATCGCAGAACGCTGGTCGAGTTGTCGCCGATCACGGGGCGGATGCACCAGCTTCGTATTCAGTGCGCCGCTCGAGGCTACCCGATTGTGGGTGACACGCTGTATGGTTCGTCCGACGGCCTGAGCGAATTGCCGGGCGCCGCGGTCATCGCATTGCATTCGCTGCGAATCGAGTTTCACGATCCGACTCATGGCAAAAAGATCGCGGTCACAGCGCCGATTCCTGACACATTTCCCACTCAACACTGATCGCCAAGGGGTCACCCAATGACATGGAACCTAACCCGCCGCACGTTTGCCGACCTGTCGTGCGCCGTGATCGATTCGGGTCTTGATCCGCACGTCACGGTCATCCTTTGTCACGGATATGGAGCAACCGGTGATGACTTGGTGGGCTTGGCAGAATCGTTGATCCGAGGAACCGGCGATACCGCCGAAATGATTCGCTTCGTTTTTCCTGCCGCGCCGCTCTCACCGCCCGAAATGTCGGCCTATGGCGGACGCGCGTGGTGGCCGATCAACATGGCCCAACTGTTGGCGTTTAGCGATGCCAAGTCGTTTTCTGAGCTCTTCGACGCCGTGCCACCGGGAATCGAGACGGCGACCCAACAACTCGTCGCTTGCGTCATCGAAATCCTATCGGAGGCGACGAGATCCAGTGGCCAAGCCAATTCGTCCGAGATGCCCGATCCGCCGATCTCGCCACCCTACGTTCTCGGAGGCTTCTCTCAAGGAGCGATGGTCACGATGAACGCGGCCGTCATGGGTGACCTGCCGCAGCCGAGGATGTTGGTTCAGTTCTCGGGAACGCTGATTTGTCGGAACCCGTGGGCTCGCGCGCTGGCCGACGGCCGGTTGAGGGAAACCGATGTCCTGCAAACGCATGGACGACAAGACGAGATCCTGCCTTTCACCGCGGCGGAGGCATTGCACGAGTGCTTGCGGACTCACCACGTGAGGACCCGCTTTATTCCCTTTGACGGCCCGCACACCATCCCGATGGAGGGACTCATGGAATTGGCGAACGGGCTCAAGCGGATCGGCCTGACAGCTGGGCAGGACCGCTGAGGCCATTGTCAATCGATGTACGACATCAAAAGTCGTAGGGTCGCAGTGATCGATGACAGCGTCGCGGTTTCGCTCGTGGTGTGATAGCCCGTTGTCGGAACTTGGAGCGTGGTCCCATTGATCTGGCCCTCGGTGGCCGCAACCAACCGACCCAGCTCGGTGCGTCCCAGCGAAAGCGGTTTGGGCCTTTCGGCATTGAGTGCCTCGACGTAAGCGTCTTTGTGACTGTAGGTGATGCCTAGCTGATGACAACGAACCTGCAACTCTTCGGTCAAAGCAGCTGAGAACGTCGCGCTGGCGTCGCGACGGCGAAGCACCACCTGTTGCTTCTCGGCGGCCTCGCTCGTGGGATAGGGGCTGGTATCGAGCACGATGAGCCTCTGGGTCGTCTTGCGTTGGCGCTGGAACCACGCCAAGGAGTAACGCCAGCTTCGACCGGCCTCCTCCTCCGCCGTGAACAGTGCCGTACCTTGAAATCCGCGACGGAACAGGTAGATGATGATCGCGACGGAAAGGACGTTGTCGAGCTGGGCAGAGAGGTAGTCTCCTGAGACTGTCAGCCGATCCAGAAAAGAGACAGGTGTTCCCGGTTGTAGAAACTCGAGCCCGTCGAGTTCGAAAATCAGGTTTCGTCTCTCAGGACAGACAAACGAATTCGTGATCGTCCCCTGCCCAAGGTAGGTGCCCACGTACGGCAGGTGGGCTTGGACCCGTTGGCCGAAAAATCGATGCTGGATGGTCTCGAGCATCTGTTCCGAGACCGAGTCACCGGTCAGTTCTCCCTGGTTGGTCGCGTTGAATGCCGCGTATTGAAACTCGTTCGGGCCGGTGCAGACCAAACCATGGCGATCCAGATGCGCTGAAAGCAGCAGGTTGTCAGGCTGGCCCCCACGAGCCACCATCACCCCTTTGTAGAAATCGACGTTGACCGAAACCTCATCGAGTTCTCGCTTCACGACGCGAAAAAACGAATCCTCTGCTCCCACCACGGCCGGTTCGCGAATGAGTTGCCGAAGGATGTCGAGAAAATCATCCAAATCGGTCGCCGACAGTCCGCTCGAGGCCGACTTCATCTGCGCTTCGCGTCTCAACTCGTCCGCTCCCTGGGGCGCCGCGGTCGGCTCGGAACCGCCGAGCTGTGAGCTTGCGGGCCGCGCGCGGCTGGGGTGTGGGCTGCCGGGGCTCGGTCTGCTAAGTCTTGACGTGCCAATCGAGCATCGGGGGTCCTGGGCCTGCCGCTGGGGTGCGTCACCGCTAGTGGCTCGATCATCACTGCCTAGAAAGTTTGCATCCAGCATTCAGAATACCTTGTCCCTGCCAAGAGATTACGCCGTGCGACTCGAAGTGGCAAGAATTCAATGCCGCGGTTGGGCAAAGCAAGGGATGTGCCAAACGGAGTCGCGATCCATCCATTGTGGCAATCGCACCCTATTTCTGCAGGTGGAGTCAAGGTCACTATCGCGTGGCAGTCTGTTCATGGCGATCGACGCGGGGTGACTTTAGCGACCCGTCGTGTTGCATTTTGCCTGCGCCGCGCTATCCTTGTGGCGCCACCCGCCCGAGGCGGCTCGGCGGGACGATCCGGCTCGCGACCGCGTATTGGATTTCTGGGAATGGCCTAATGTCAAAATGGGATCTCCCTTCGTCCAAACGAACTTGCGGCTGGCGTGAATGGGTTGCTTTGTCCGATCTCGGTATCCGTTCGATCAAAGCGAAAGTCGACACCGGGGCGAGATCCAGTTCATTGCACGCGTTTGAATCGACTTTGTTCAAGCAGGATGGTATCGACTGGGTTCGATTCGCCGTGCATCCGATGCAACGCGATGATCAGCGTGTGATTTGGTGTGAGGCGCCGGTGCTCGACCGTCGGCAGGTTCGCAGTAGCAATGGCGACGTGTCGGTCCGTTTGGTGATCCGTGCGGAGTTACGGATGCTCGACCAATCTTGGCCGATCGAGTTGACGCTCGCCAATCGCGATGCGATGGGATTCCGGATGTTGATCGGTCGCGAGGCGGTGCGCGGTCGGTTCCTGGTCGATTCGGGAAAGTCGTTTTATGGCGGGCGGCCAAAAAGGAAAGAAAGGCGTCGTTAGCGCGGTGCCACTGACCAATCGTTTTAAACTTTGCGGTCGCAGCGGAGCCTAAGATCGCTCGCGGCCTACCCACGGAGTCACCGGATTGAAACTCGCCATTTTGTCCTGCAGTCCACGTTGTTACAGCACTCGAAGGCTGCTTGAAACGGCCGTTCAGCGTGGGTACGCCGCCAAGGTGCTCAACACGCTCAAGTTCTCGATCGACCTGGAAGCCGGCACTCCGGATCTTTACTACCGAAGTAAACCGCTGAGTGTCTACGACGCGGTGCTCCCACGGATCGGCGCTTCGGTCACCTATTTTGGGACGGCTGTCGTGCGTCAATTCGAACAGATGGACGTATTCACGGCCAACAGTTCGACGGGAATCGTTAACTCGCGCGACAAGCTGCGATGCTTGCAGATCCTCAGCCGCCACCAGATCGGAATTCCCCAAACAACGTTTGTCCGAGATCGTTCCGACGTTCTTCCCGCGATCGAGCGAGTGGGTGGTGCTCCGGTGATCATCAAATTGCTCGAGGGGACACAGGGTGTGGGGGTGATTCTCGCGGAGAACGTCAAAGTCGCTGAGGCGATCATCGAGACCCTTCACAGCACGAGACAAAATGTTTTGGTACAAAAGTTCGTCAAGGAGAGCAAAGGCCGTGACGTCCGGGCGCTCGTCGTCGGAGACCGCGTGGTCGCCGCGATGCGGCGGGTAGCTCAAGGTCAAGAGTTCCGCAGCAATGTCCATCGCGGAGGCAAGACCGAAGCGATCGAACTCGATTCGGTCTATCAGGAAACGGCGGTAAGAAGCGCACAGATTATGGGCCTGCGTGTCGCGGGCGTTGACATGCTCGAGGGCGCCGAGGGGCCTCAGGTAATGGAGGTCAACTCATCGCCGGGTTTGGAGGGGATTGAAGCGGCAACCCAACTCGACATTGCCGGTGCAATTATCGATTATCTCGCCGCTCAAGTCGACTTCCCTGAGCTCGACCTCCGCCAGCGGTTGACGGTCAGCCGAGGCTATGGGGTCACCGAAATCCATGTGCCTGCCGGGAGCGAATTTGTGGGCAAAACGATCGATGAATCGGGTTTGCCCGAATTGGATATCAACGTCTTGACGCTCTATCGCGGCACCACCGTCATCCCCAATCCGCGACTGAAGCGCCCGCTCGAGCCAGGCGACCGTTTGCTTTGCTTCGGAAAGCTAGAGGCGATGCGAAGCATGATTCCCGAAAAGGCACGAAAGAAACGGCGCCCAACCGTTAAGGAATTGCCCGCTTCGGCACGCGAGGGCGGTTTGACTTCGCGCGAGTCCCCGGCCTCGGTCACGGTTCCATGACCGTCGGGTCCAGAGGAAAATGAGGCAGTGCCCCAGCCCGAGCGAGTCGCCAATTCGGTTCGGCTCGACTCCTGGCCTACAATGTTGGGATGCCGCGCGACTCCATCGTGCCGTCGTGCAGCGTGAAGCGAGAGGAATTCTGGAGCTATGTGGAACGTTCACCGCTTGATCCCCCGTTGGTCCACTAACCGTCCGCTGTCGTTGCTTTCGTCTTTGACGTTTGCCGCCGCGATGTCGTTTTTCGATTCGTCAGATCCGGTCCATGCGCAAGAGGCAGCACCAACCGCGGCGCCCGCCGCGGCGGCACCGTTGGGTGAGGTGGCGACCAGTCGAGGCGGATGGTTGATCCCCGTCGAACTGCCCATTCGAGCCCGAGGTGTGGATCGCATCGTGGGCCAATTGGAGTCCATCAGTCAGACTGCCGGACCTTCCGTGGAGAACCAGTCTCGTGAGGTGGTGGTGCTTCAGTTCGACGGTCAAGTCGACGGCGGTGAGGCGACAGCATTCGAGGATGCGCTGAGGCTCGCCAGGACATTTTCGAATCCCGAGTTCCGACGGTTTCGATTCGTCGCTTGGATCGACGGGGCAATTCTTGGCCACGCGACATTGCCGCTGTTGGCCTGCGATACCATCGTGGCTTCTCATTCCGCATCCATTGGCAACGCCTCCGCGGGCGATCCCGCGATGGCGACCGATGAGACGGTTCAATTGACCTACCGTTCGATCGCCTCGCGGCGAGGTTTGTTTCCGATCGCCGTCGCCGACGCGCTGGTCAGTCCCAGCGCTGAATTGGTCCTCGCGACGACACTCGATGGCACCCGTCGATTTGTCACCGGGGACGAATTGGCAACGGTCCGGAGCGAGGGAACCGGGTGGAATGAGGAAGTTTGGTCGGCCGCCGACGAACCGTTGAGCCTCTCCGCTCAGCGTCTGCGTTCGGCACGAATCGCTTCGCACGTGGTGGGCAACCTTGATGAAGCCCGATCGGCACTCGAGCTCGCGCGGCTCGTACCGCTGGACCAGGAGGGCATGACGGGCCAGTTGACGGCGACCCTGTTACCGATCGTCGGTGCAATAAGCCGCGACCGGGTTCGCAGGTGGGAACTCAATCTGTCTCGAACGATCGATGCTAACGAGACAAACCTGTGTGTCGTCAATATCGACAGCAGTGGAGGCAATCTCGATGCGAGCGTTCAATTGGCCGGTACTCTCTCATCGCTATCCGCTCCGGTCCGACGCGTCGCCGGATATGTTTCGGGCCAGTCGCTCGGAGACGCGTCACTGATCGCCACTTCCTGCAGGCCGCTGTACCTTCATCCCGAAACCACACTGGGTGGTCCGGGCGGACAAGCGATCAACCGCGAAGCATCGGAGCGGCATCGCGAGGCGATCGAGCAGATCGCAAGGGATGCGCGACGCCCGATGGCGCTGATGCTGGGACTGCTCGACCCGACCCTCGAGGTTTATCTTTTCACGCACCGAAGGACGGGGCAGCAGCGTTATGACACCGACCCTTTCTTGGACAACAGTGGCCCTCGCGGTGGTGTGGCCGCGGCGGAGGGCGACGGCGATCGTGAGGGACAATGGATTCGTGGACCACGAATCGACTTGAGCAGTGGCCTCTCATCCGCCGAGGCGATCCGCCTGGGTCTTGCGGAAGGCGAAGCCGATTCGATCGATTCGTTCGTTCGGACACTCGGTCTTTCCGAGGTGCCCCTAGCTCTGCGTGATCAAGGGATCGTTCATTTCGTCGAGTGGCTCGGTGGATTGACGGGATTCTCAATCTTTCTACTGCTGATTGGACTCGTGACCTTGTCGATCGAAGCGGGTGCACCGGGGCTAAGTATTCCAGGTTTTATTTCCTTGGTCTGTTTCGCGCTCTATTTCTGGATTCAGTTCCTCAGCGGCACGGCAGAGTGGCTCGAAATTCTCGCATTCGTTTTGGGAATCGCGTGCATTGCCATCGAAGTGTTTCTGCTGCCCGGGATCGGAGTCTTTGGCATCGGTGGGCTGGTGCTCGTGATTCTAGGTCTAGTATTGACCAGCCAAACGTTTGTGATTCCGAAAAACACTTATCAGTTCACCCAGTTGACGCAGAGCCTTTGGTTGGTGCTCGCCGCGTTTGGCGCGGTCATGCTTGGGCTTTTCCTGCTCAAGTATTTCCTGCCTCAAACGCGGTTCATGAAGGGTCTTGCGCTCGAGGGTCCCAGCGATGAATGGCTCGATCGGTCCGAGCGATTGGTCGACTACAGTGACCTGGTAGATCGAATCGGCGTTGCCACCACACCGCTGCGTCCCGCGGGAAAGATCCGGATCGATGACATCTTGGTTCAAGTCGTCAGCGACGGCACGGCGGTCTCGACGGGAGAGTCGGTTCGAGTGATCGAGGTCCACGGGAATCGGGTCGTCGTGACGCCGCTGGAATGATCAGCTCCGCTACGGCAAGTCGACTTGATGAGCCGCGTCTTGCCCTTCACGTCTCACGACACGGTGGATGCACCAAAGCGTGTAGCCTGCCCAAAGCAACAGCACCAGTGAGCCGACGTTGAACCATCCCGCTGATTCTCGCCAAACGATCACGTAGCCGATCGCTCCGATCACGAGAGCGTAATTGAGAAAAAACCACAACGTCCGGCGAATCACCCATCCTTCTTTCCCGATCAGGCCAGCGACGGCAGACGCAGCAACCACGTTGTGAACGCAGATGGTGTTTCCCGCCGCACCGCCAACCGCCTGAAGCGCGACGATCCAAAGCGGGTCCACGCCGATCCGCTGACCGACTTCGAACTGGAAGAGGACAAACATCATGTTGCTGACCGTGTTGCTACCCGCCACGGCGGCGCCGATTCCCCCTAAGAACGTTGCCATCAGCGGCCAAAATTCTCCCGCCAAACGACTTGCGCCACTGGCCAGCACGATCGGCATCGCGTCCCAGCCGTTGGCCCCTGAACCACTGTTGATGAACACTTGAACCATCGGAACCGTCACCACGAGCGCCGTGGATGCCCGGAGCGTGGTGCCCACTGCATCACGCCACGCGCGTGTGTAGTTGGGGAGCGTCATGCGGTGCAGCAGGAATGTAATCAACGAGGTCACGACGAAAATCGTTCCCGGGGAATAGAGCGGTTGAACCTTGTGAGAAATCGTGGTTCCCAGCAGATTCTCCATTGGAACGCTTACCGACTTGATCCACCCAGCCACTTCCGACCCCAAATGGAGCCACGGTGGCTGCCGAGTAAACACCAGTAACAGAGCGATCAACAGGTAAGGTGCAAGCGCCCGCCATGCCGCCATCGATGACTCGGCTCCTTGGTAAGGTGACGTTGTCGAAGTTGCATGCTCACTGGCCGCCTGGCTCGAAGCCCAGTCGCCGCCGCGAAGCGAATGATCCTCCCGCTCAGATAAATCCTCGCTCAGGGCGGAATCACCAAATTCCCAGGGATGATCTCGATCGGGAATCAGGAAACCGCGACGGGCAAGTGGGATCACGATCGCCATCCCGATCAACCCGCCCAGAAGCGAAGGAAATTCAGGACCCAACCAGACTGCGACACAAACGTAAGGGACCGTCATTGCCAGCGCCGCCAAGATCGCGAAACGCCACATCCGAAGACCCTCGATCAAACTCCGCCGCGCACCGAAGCCGCGCGTCAACACGCAGATCAAGAACAGCGGAACCACCGTTCCCGCGATCGCGTGCAATACCGCCACTCGGACACCCACCAGCCACAACAGGCTGCCGCCGTCGGGCATCCCCATCCCCGTCGCGAATTCGTCGATCGTCCCACTGCCGGCGAGTCCACTCGCGACGCCCACCATGATCGGCGTTCCCACGGCCCCAAAGGAAACCGGGACGCTTTGAATGATCATGCCGGAGACGATCGCCGCAAGAGGCGGAAAACCGAGTCCGACCAGAAGGGGAACCGCCACGGCGGCCGGCGTGCCGAAGCCCGCAGAACCTTCGATGAACGATCCAAAAAGCCACGCGATCACTACCACCTGGACACGGCGATCGGGAGAAATCTCGTGAAAGACCAAGCGAATCCGGTCCAAAGCACCGCTGTGACGCAGTGTGGCGAGCAACAAGATCGAGCCGAAGACGATGTAAAGCAGTTCCCCCGCGATCACCAATCCCTTCAAGCTTGCCGCGGTGACGTCGAGCCCCGGCACCCGCCAAAGACCAAGGGCGAGCACGATCGCCACCGCGTAAGCGATCGGCATCGCCCGGCTCGCAGGCCAACGCAGAACGACCAGAAACCAGGCGACCGAAACGATCGGCAACAAGGACGCGATAGCGAGAAAAGTCGATTGCACGCGGCGGACCTGGGGAGCGTCTGAAAGGCGGGA
>JBGTCJ010000419.1:0-3133 GCA_041748895.1 Pirellulaceae bacterium | reverse complement strand
CCCGGCGACGCTCGATGCGTTTACCAAACGGTTTGCCCCGTACGGGTTTCGTCGCGAAGCTTTCCTCCCCTGCTATGGGATGGCCGAGACGACGCTACTGATCACTGGCGGTCCGAAGCAGGGACGACCGCAAACCACCGCCTTCGATGGGTCGATGCTGGACGTGAAGCGGGCGATTGAGGTCGAGCCCGACCATTCCCATGCCCGGCGTCTGGTCGCTTGTGGTCGCGTTCTCGATAACGAGGTGGTGAACGTCGTTGACCCCGACACGCTCGAGGTGCTTGAGAACGGTAAGGTTGGAGAGATCTGGGTGCAAAGCCCGTCGGTTGGTAAGGGATATTGGCAATCGCCCGAAGCGACCCGGCGGACTTTTGGTGCGACCACGGCGGACGGTCAAGGTCCCTTTCTTCGCACGGGCGACCTCGGTTTTTTCCACAACGATCAGCTCTACATTTCGGGGCGGCTCAAAGACATGATCATTGTCAGAGGGGTCAATCGATACCCTCAGGATATTGAGCAAACGGTCGAATCGGCCAGCGACTGCGTGCAGGCAGGTTCGGTCGCCGCCTTCGCGATGCTTCATGACGATCGCGAGCAGTTGGTGATCGTTGCGGAGACTGTACGGCAGCGCGGGCTGGACTGGGACAAAAACCTGCAGAAGATTCGGCGGGCCGTGACGGCCGAGCACGAACTGCCTCCTGATGCCGTTTATCTCGTGCGCAATAGCTCGGTTCCTAAGACCAGCAGCGGAAAGATCCAGCGACATGCTTGTCTTGCGGCAGTCCAGAATGACGACCTCAAGCTGATCGCGAAGTGGGTCCGATGGGAGGAGTCCGGGGGAGGATTGAGAATGAACGGGCCAACCATGATGAGCGCCCGCTCCGCTCGCGCTTCGACCCAGTCGAAAGTTGATACTCGCTCTCAGCGCTCCGGTTCGACGAATCACGCTCAGGAAAACGAAGTCCATCGAGTGATTGCGGAGATCGTCAAGTCGCAGATTCGCGAAGTCGCGAAGGAACGTGCCGGCGATCTCGACATCGACACCAACATCGTGCTCGACCTGGGTCTCGATAGCCTTGAGCGGCTGGAAATCGCCCGCGGTTTGGAGGAAACCTTTGGCGGCAGGTTCCCTCAGGATGTGCTCGATGAGATCGAGACGATCGGTCAAACCGCCGCGGCCATTGTCAATCACCTGCCAGAGGACGGAATTTTGCGGGCGCGGCGAGCCTGGGAAGAGGGGCCGGCGGAGCCGCGACGAAATGGCCATTCGGTCGATTCAAGCGGCGGGCGTCCGACGACTTTGTTTGTCGAGGAACCCGAGGACCGTGTCGAACAGTTTGCCGAGTACCAACGTCTGCGGCAAACCATGTCGCAAATGCTGATGACGGGCGTACCCAACCCTTACTTCACGGTCCACGATTCGGTCGTTCGTGACACGACCGTGATTGCTGGACGCGAAATGATCAGTTTCGCGAGTTACAACTATCTCGGGATGTCAGGCGATCCCCGCGTCAGTCAGGCGGCCCTTGATGCGATCAAGCGGTACGGGACGAGCGTGTCGGCCAGCCGCCTCGTGTCCGGCGAAAAGCCTGTTCACGGTCAACTGGAATCTCGCATCGCTCGGTGGATCGGCGTTGACGCCGCGATCACCATGGTGGGTGGACACGCAACCAATGAGACCACCATTGGCCACCTGCTCGGGCCTGGTGATTTGATTTTGCACGACGCCTTATCGCACAACAGTATCGTTCAGGGGGCCCTTCTCTCGGGCGCCCGTCGGAGGCCTTTCCCGCACAATGACTTCGATGAGCTTGACGCGATCCTCACGAAGGTACGATCGCAATACCGACGAGTCTTGTTGGTCGTTGAGGGTGTCTACAGCATGGACGGCGACTTCGCCGATCTACCCGCGTTGATCGAGATCAAACGGCGTCATCGGGCGATGTTGATGGTGGACGAGGCCCACAGCATGGGAACCATGGGCGCGACCGGGCGTGGCATCGGTGAGCACTTCGGTATCGACCCCCGCGACGTCGACATTTGGATGGGTACTTTGAGCAAGTCCTTTGCCTCTTGCGGCGGTTACATCGCCGGGTCCAAAGCACTCGTCGAATACCTCCGCTACACGGCACCGGGCTTTGTGTTCAGTGTCGGTTTGCCGCCCTCCTCAGCCGCCGCGGCGCTCGCGTCAATCGATTTGCTCGAGGAGCAACCCGACCGCGTGGCGACGCTCAAACATCGTAGTGAGTTATTTTTGTCACTTGCAAAGGCCGCGGGGCTCGACACGGGCGCCAGCGCTGGAACGGCGGTCATTCCCGTCATCACCGGTAATTCGCTCGTCGCCCTACGGTTGTCACACCGGATGTTTGGCGATTCAATCAACGTTCAACCGATACTCTACCCAGCCGTGGACGAATCGGCGGCGAGGCTTCGTTTCTTCATGACTAGTTTGCACAGCGAAGCGCAGATTCGCCAAACGGTTTCTCGCGTGGTTCATCACCTTGAGGAGATGGGTCACTTGGTCGCTGGCACGACCTAACCCTCGTTCATGCGCGACGACGACGAGCTTTGTCTCTGCTTCCACGTGACTCGCCGCAAGGTCGAACAGTACCTACGCGTTCATCAACCTCCGCATGCGAGCCAGTTGAGTGAGTGTTTCGGGGCCGGTACGGGTTGCGGTTGGTGCCGCCCCTTCCTGCGTCGCTTGCACGAGCGGGCCAAGCGAGGCTTTGGGGATGCTGCCGCCAGTGCCCCCGACGCCGTTGGCGTGCCTGAAATGGCCGAGGGATCGGCAACGGATCTCCCCGATGCGGAGGCCTACGCGATGCAGCGAAAGGCCTACCGGCAAGCCCGGGACGGAACAGCCCCGGCGGGTGACGGGCCGCCATGAATTACCTCGCTCATGGTTACCGATTTCTTGACGATGCTTATTTTCTCGCCGGTACCGCGGTTCCCGATTGGTTATCGGTTGTCAACCGGAAAGTTCGCGCCCGTGGGCACGCGGCTTCAAAACTCGTCGAGGATCCAGACCCTCGAACTCGCCAAATCGCCGCGGGGATCATTCAGCATCATCAAGATGATCGATGGTTCCACGAGACGCGGGCCTTCAACGAGACAATCTTACAGTTCGCCG
>JBGTCJ010000418.1:0-9620 GCA_041748895.1 Pirellulaceae bacterium | reverse complement strand
ACTGCGTCGAAAACCATGAATCCGAAAGCTATCGCACGTGACACGGCAATCTCCCTAGTGGTGGGGAAGCAGGCAACATGGAATTGATAACTCACCCGTTGGCTTCGTCCATCCGTTGGCCTCAGTCAAAGGACTGGCTGGTGAATGGCGAGCAGGGCGAGCGGAGCTTGCGTGCTTCGAAAGCGACTGGATGGCAAATTATGTGCCGCGAACGATGATGCATCCGCGCTGCTGACAAGCATTGGCGTCACGAATGCGATTGGGCGTCTCCGGAATCCAACACAATTTTCGCTCGGCCGAGCGATTGTGCACACAGTCAGGTTCACAGCGACTGGAGTGTTCGAAAAGCCGCCACGTGGTCGATGATCGCGCGTGTTGGCTTCCTTGTTGCAGAGAGAGGCCCTATCGCGTGCTCTTCCGCCAGGTGAACACCTTCAGCGGTGGCAGGTTCATCGCGATCAATTCGCGCCGTGGAGGACCAAACAAGGGGAGCGCGAACTTTTCGACGTCCGAACGGACCTGGTAGGCGATGAAAGTCCCACCAGGCCTCAATGCCTGGTGCACGGACTGGAGAATCGCCGTGGCGACCTCAGCGGGTAGGGAACTGAAAGGTATCCCCGAGACGATCAAGTCAGGCCGACCCAAAGCGTGTACCTTGAGCGTCTCCGAAAGATCAGCAGCATCACCGATTTCCGCGATCAATCGTGGATCGGCAATCTCGTCGAGTGCCTCCTTGAACGCCGGCATTTTTTCGATCGCCAGCAAGCGGCTGTCCTCCCGCATTTGCTCGAGTAGCGCTGCGGTGGTGCCGCCTGAACCCGGTCCCAGCTCGACAACGACTGAAGCCTCACGAACACACTCGCGGTCGGCGATGTTTTGGGTCAGAAACGGCGAACTCGGGAGGATCGTTGCCACCACCGCCGGCCGCTTCATCCAAGCTTTCCATACCGAAACGGCTTGCTTGGCAAATGAAGTCGTCGTCGAGTTTCGACTCGATCGAGTCAGTGGTTCGGACTCTCTCACGCGTGGCTCCTCTCCGGACGCCGAATGTTCTCAACCAGTTCAACGGCGCCCTCTTGAGGTCGAATGCCATCGCCATATCGCATCGCGTAAACTTGCGTCGCTTCGGCGCCCACAAGCACAACGATGGCCGTGTAATAGACCCAAGCCAAAATGACGGACAAAGACGCCGCGGCCGCTCCGAGCTGGGCGCCGGGTGGGCTGTAGGAAAAGTAGATCTGCATCGCAAAGCGACCAACTGCAAAGAGCACCGTCGTGATGGCGGCACCCACGACCACGTCCCGCCAGTGCACTTCTGCGTCGGGCATGAATTTATAAATCGCTGCAAAGACCACAAACACGACTGCTGCCTGAACCGTGTAGTTGATCGTGTTGGCAATGCCACCGCTCATCCCGATGTACTCGCTAAGTTGACCGCCAGCCCGCGAAAGCACCGATGACACGACGAGTGAAACGAGCAGCAAGAACCCGAGTCCCAAGATCATCGCGAATGACAACAACCGTTTGCCCAGGATCGTCCGAATGCTTGAAGTCTCCGGGTCCGGCATCACCCGCCAGACTCGGTTCAACGAATCCTGCAAGGCAGCGACGACACCCGTCGCCGCGACGACGATACCGCCAAAGCTCAGTAGGGTCTTCCACCACGTCCCGCCCGATTGGCTGTTTTGCTCCAGAATCGTAGTGATCCCCTCCGCCGCAGTCTGATTGCCCAACATCTCGGTTGCCTGCTCCTCCAAGACACGCTGTGCTTTCTGCTCGGCGTCATCGCCCTCGTAGGCCACACCCAAGCCAAAGGTGAGCACTGTCAAAAGAAGGTAAAGGAGGGGAGGCAGCGAGAACGCTGTGTAGAACGCCAACGCCGCCGCCAAAGTCAGGCAGCGGTCACTCGAGAACTGCGAGAAAGTCTGTTTTAAAAAATCCATCCGTCGACAAGCGGTTGTAGGGTTCAGTAAACGCGACGATCCATCGGATTGCGGTTCCTTAGTACCGAACCGTTCGGGGCAAATCATGTACCGCTTGAGGTGAACTACGCACCTTTGGGCAATCTCGCAACATAACGTGCCGCTTTCGTGGTGCGACACCCAAATTACGATCCCGTCAATAGGCGAGCTGGGTGATGAAGATTCCTAAGAACATCCGGCGAGTTCACCAGCCGTCAGCCGATCAGCTCACGAACGATTCGGCCGTGAACATCGGTGAGTCGAAAATCACGTCCGGCGTGCCGGAAGGTCAGTCGCTCGTGGTCGATGCCCATTTGGTGCAAGATCGTGGCGTGCAGGTCATGGACTTCAACCGGATCCTCGATCGCGTATTTGCCAATCTCGTCCGTCGCCCCGTGAACGTGGCCTCGACGAAAACCGCCTCCGGCGAGCCAAACGCTAAAGCAATCCCGATGGTGGCCGCGGCCGTTTTTCCCCTCCCGCGTCGGTGTCCGCCCGAACTCGGTGGCCCACACGACGATCGTCTCATCGAGCATTCCGCGCTGCCGGAGGTCGGTGATCAACGCCGCCGTGGGCTGGTCGACGTTAGCCGCCAAGTCTGCATGTTCCTGCATCTCACCATGGGAATCCCAATTGGGCCTGGACCCCGTATCGATCAGCTCGATGAAACGCACGCCACGCTCGGCCAAGCGACGAGCGACCAGGCACTGCCACGCGAAATCGGCTCCGGGGCCCTGAGTGGGTCGATCCAAACCGTAGAGCCGGCGAATGTGTTCAGGCTCTTGCGAGAGATCAAACGCCTCGGGCGCCGCCTGTTGCATCTGAAATGCCGTCTCAAACGACTTGATTCGAGCGGAGAGGTTGGTGTCGTGAATCCGCTCGTTCAAATGCTTTTGGTTGAGCGCCTGAACGAGACCGAACTCGAGTCCTTGCAGCGGTCCACTCGCGTCGGGCGGCTGCAAGTTAGCGATCGGATTGTCACCCGGGAAGACTCGCGTGCCTTGGTGGACCGCTGGCAAAAAATCGCTCGCGTACACCTGCGTTCCGCCATAGGGCAAATGAGGCGCGATGACAATGAAACTCGGTAGATTCTGGTTGAAGGTCCCCAGCCCGTAGCTGACCCACGATCCCATCGAGGGACGCGCGAACGTGGGCGACCCGGTGTGCATACCGAGTGTCGCTTCGGAATGATCGAAGTGAGATGCCTTCATCGAACGAACCAGGCAAATCTCGTCCATCACGCCACGCAGGTGGGGGAAAATATCGCTGACTTCAGTGCCGCAATTCCGATTTGACTTGCTCCCGAAGACGTTCCCCATCAATTTTTCCGAACCGGTGCCATCACGGCCGTCGGTCATCGGTTTGGGGTCGAATGTGTCGATGTGAGAAACGCCCCCTGTCGCGTAGATAAAAATCACCGTTTTCGCAGGACCGCTCCAGTGCGGATTCCGCGGTGACGTCGGATCGTCCTCCGCAGCGAGCAATTCGGACATTACGCCGGGCATCAATAACGAGCCGCCCACCAGCGATCGGATGGCGTGGCGACGGTTGAAGGGGGATCGCTTCATGGGTCGGGTGGATTCGCTAAGGGCTAATCGATGTACAAGAATTCATTGAGACGCATCAGACTCCGGACCAAACTTGCCCAGGTCTTTGAATCCATTTCGTCGTCTCCCTCGAAATGCTGTTGAACGGCGCGGAGGTGCTCACGCAACAAATTCGTTTCTTCCGCGGTCGGTGACCGACAGAGAACGGTTTCGAATGCGCGGTGGAGTCGCTCCGTTTCATGAGACGAGTGCATCGCGACGCGACGCGCGAAACGGTCGGCCTGCTCATGGAGGAAATCGTCATTGACAAAATAAAGGGCCTGCAGGGCAGTGATCGATTGGTCTCGATCGCTTGTGCACACATTCGGGTCAGGGCCGTCAAACGTCTGAAAGTAAGGCTGCGCCGTTAGCCGTTTGGTCATTAAGTAAACACTTCGCCTGGCGCTCGCATAATCGTCTTTGAACGGATGATGTTGGGTGTACTTCCACTCCTCCATTGGGGGAATCGGGTAAGGCTCTGATTGCATCGTGGCATCGAGCGAACCCGAAAGCCAGAGCAGGGTGTCACGAATCGATTCCGCATCGAGCCTCTGGCGATTGAACTTCCAGTAGGATCGGTTGGCAGGGTCGATCGCCAAGTTTTTATCCAGATCGTGACTCGACAACTGGTAGGTTCGCGAGTTCATGATCAGGCGGTGCAGGTGTTTGATCGACCAGCCGCTACGGATCAATTCATTGGCGAGCCAATCGAGCAACTCGGGGTGCGTCGGTGCTTCTCCCCGAAGCCCAAAGTCGCTGGCGCTCGGTACCAACCCGATCCCGAAGTGGCGTTGCCAAACGCGGTTGACGATCACGCGAGCGGTCAGCGGGTTGTCGGCGCAGGCGATCCATTGGGCTAGCTCCAGTCGGCCACTGGTCGAATGGGCGACCTCATCGGCGAGGCGATAACCACCAAGCACATCAGGAAATTGGCGTGGCACCTCGGCGCCGAGTCGATCGGGTTCGCCCTTGATTTGAATGCGGGCATGCTTTGCGGATGCGTCCTTGACCGCGTACGCGGTCGGAATCGCGGGAATCGTTTTGAGATGGTTAGCCAACGCGGTACCCGCTCGTCGCGCCTTGAGCAGCATCGCGTCGAGTATCTCTTTTCGCTCACGTTGTTCAGCAAGCGTCAAGGAACCGGCCTTTGCAGCATCCTCGAGCGATTGCCGTTCGCAGTCCGCCAACAATTGCTCCAGCTCGGCCGTCAACTTCGCCGTCGTCTCACGATACGGCGCGAACGCTGCGTCCGCTTCGTGGTCGGCAACCAATGGGACAAAATCCCACTGCGTTTGGAACAGCTCAATTCCGGGAAACGGATAACGAGTGCTCGCAAAAATCCCGTACAGGCCGTAATAGTCACGTGTGCTGATCGGGTCGAATTTGTGGTTGTGGCACCGCGCACAGGCGAGCGTCAAACCCAACATCGTGCGGCCCATGTTGTCGATCGTGTCTTCGATCGTGAGGTGCCATGGGTACGTTTCCACCAACGACCCGAAGCGGCGCGCCATCGCCAAGTAACCTGTCGCGATGCGTTGACGGTTTTGCTGGTCCTGACTCTCGGCCGGCAACAGGTCACCGGCGATCTGTTCGATCAGAAACCGATCGTAGGGCAAATCCTGATTGAACGAATCGATGATGTAATTTCGATAGAGATAAGCTTGCGGAATGGGAAAGTCTGAGTTGTCCCCAGCCGTATCGGCGTACCGCACCCAATCCATCCAGTGTCGACCCCATCTCTCACCATAGGACGGTTGTCCCAAAAGCCGGTCAACAAGTTTCGAGAAAGCCGAATCGATTCCCACGGGAGAGCGCGAGTCCTCGACGAATCTGGCAACCTCATCAGGGCTGGGTGGCAAACCGGTCAGTGCGTACGAAGCACGACGCACCAGGGTGCCCGCGCCTGCATCGGCCGCGACGAATAACCCTTTGGACTCTCGATCGGCCTGGATAAACCGGTCGATCGCATTGCGAGGCCAAGATTCATCATGGACCGGTGGCGGCTGCGGGTCGGACAGTGGCCGAAACGACCAATGGGCGTGGACGACTTCCTTCGCGTCGGTCGGAACGCTCGTATCCGGCCAAGTGGCCCCTTCAGCGATCCACTGCGAAAGCCGCTCAATTTCCGAACCCGATAATCGATCGCCATCGGGCGGCATCTGCTCACCCTCATCGGTCGACCGGATACGCCGGATAAGTTCGCTCTTGGCCGGATCGCCGACTACGATTGCCCGACTTCCGGAGTCAGCCTCGGCGAACAGACTCGCCATCTCGTCAAAGCCGATGCCACCGTTGCGCTCGTCCCCGCCATGGCAGTCGATGCAATGTTTTTCCAGGATCGGTTGAATGTCTTCGACAAAATCGAGCGGATGACCGGCAGCGGCTGCCGTGCAAAGCAAAGCCAACCCAAGAATCATCGCACTGGCAAAGCTAATCTGGCCCATCCGGTGCCCTGTCGCGGCTTCGAGGCTGTCGGTTCACATTCAAACGCTTACAATCTTAACGGACGATTACTCTACCTCCAACACGCAATAACGACAAACGACGGAACCACGTGATGAATCGCATCTTGCTACCCACCATTTTTTCGACAATCCTCTGCTTGGGGACTCCCATGCTTTCCGCTGAGGAACTGGACGTCTGGATCGGTACCAGCAATGCCAAACCGAGCAAAGGGATCTACCACTGCACGCTGGATCAATCCAACGGCAAGCTGTCGGAGCCGAAGCTGGCCGCTGAGATTACCGGGCCAGGGTTTCTCGCCTTGCATCCATCGGGAACGCACCTCTATGCCGTGGGAACCCTCGATGGAGTAGCCAGTGTCGTCGCGTACCGAATCAACGGGTCGAGCCTCGAGTTGGTCAATTCGGCTGCGATCGGTGACGGGGGCGCGGCTCATGTCAGCGTGGACTCGTCAGGGACGACGCTCTTGACCGCCCAGTACGGAAGCGGTTCGATCGCAGCTTTTCGATTGAATCCGGACGGATCGATCGACAAACGGACGGCGCTGGTGAAACACGAGGGAGGTTCGCGGGCCGTTGCCGGTCGGCAGGACGCGCCGCACGCTCACTGGACCGGGTTTTCACCCGACGAGCGTTTCGCGTTCGTACCGGACCTGGGGCTCGACAAGGTGGTGATTTACAAGGTGGATACGAAGTCCGCGACGCTCGAACCGCACGGATTCGGCGATGCACCAGCGGGTGCGGGGCCGAGGCACATGAAATTCCACCAGAACGGCAAGTGGATCTACCTGCTCAATGAGCTGGACCTGAGCGTGACCGTGTTCGACTACGATGCCCAATCCGGAACGATGAAGGCGAAACAGACGATCCCGACGGTCTCGAAGGAGGAACTTGCCAAAACCCGGTTTGCAAGCGCATCAGAAATTCGGGTTCATCCGAGCGGAGACTTTGTCTATGCCGCCAACCGTGGACACGACACGATCACCGCGTTTCGAGTGGATCCGCAAAGTGGAGAGTTGACCCTGATCGAGTTGGAGCACGTGCGTGGTGCCACCCCGCGTAATTTCAACATTGACCCGAGTGGCAAATGGCTCGTGGCGGCAGGACAAGACTCGCACACATTGGCATCCTTCGCCATCGATCGCGAATCGGGCGAGCTAGCCTACAATCGCAGCATCGTGCAAGTGCCGTCGGGCATTTGCGTGCTGTTCGGAAAACCCTAGCGGCCTTGATCCCATGATCGGTGGATCGGGATTCATGGGGTGAGCGCTTTCGGGTCGATCACAATGTGCTTGACCCGTTGGCGCTTCCAGGTGTAGGTGGCGTGCACGAGCCCGTCGCGAGTTTGGATGATCGCCGGATAACTGTACTCGCCCGGGTCGCTTTCGATCACCAGTGGATCGCTCCACACGTTTCCATCCCGGCTGAATGCGAGATTCAGCGGGCTGCGCCCTTTGGCCGTGTGGTTGTAGATCAAAAGATGGCGGCCATCCTTGAGCGTCACGGCGTCGGTTCCAGAATTGGGATTGGGAAGATCGGTCAGCGTGAGTCTGCCCCAGGTTCTACCCGAATCGTCCGACCGCAGCGTGAAGAGCTTGCCTTGCTGAGTCCGACCGACGGCTTGAAGGTCATTGCTCCCGTGAATCAGAATGCTGGGCTGGATCGCTCCAACCTCGACGCCGTCGTTGATCGGCCCCGTGCTCGACCAGGTCCTTCCCTGGTCGCTGCTGCGTTCAAAGTGCACTCGCCACCCTTGATCCTCGCTGCTGGATGGACTCAGCAAATCGCCACCGGGCAATTGAACCGGTTTGTTCTTGATCGGGCCGACGATTCCGTCGGGTAAACGACGGGCGTCGCCCCACGTTGCACCGCCATCATCGGACAATCGCAACATGCCCCACCAACTCCTCGGGTCGGGACCGACCTTGTAAAACAGCATCAGCGGACCGTCGGAGGGTTGAAAGAGCACCGGATTCCAGCACGGGTGGCGGCTACCGTCGTCTTGAACCCCATTGGCGACTTCGACTGGCACGGTCCATCGGCCGTCGATTTGACGGGATACCCAAATTCCTACGTCGGGATGTTTCTCACGCGTACCGCCAAACCACGCAGCGACCAAACCACCGCCCGCCGGTTCCACAATGGTGGATGCATGACACGACGGGAATGGGGCCGTTTCGTAAATGAATTCGGACTTTAGTAACTCGAGAGGCCCGGCCCCGCGGGAGGCCGTGGTTCCGGTAAGGACGATCGTGGAGAGGACGATGGCGAATCGCAGATTCATGGGTCGACCGAACTGAGAAAGAGTGGAAAGGCCGCGGCGAACAGAGCAGAGTAGAAGACTAGGATATCATGACTCTCCAGGGCGATGGGAAACCGGGTGTTGTCGCAAGACACGATCCGTCGGGGCCCATTTCGCATTT
Organism: Pirellulaceae bacterium; assembly: GCA_041748895.1. GTDB lineage: Bacteria > Planctomycetota > Planctomycetia > Pirellulales > Pirellulaceae > UBA6163. Next base: position 1,188 of record JBGTCJ010000418.1, on the reverse strand, counting down.
CCGAACCGCGGTCGAAGAAGACGCACGCACCCATGACGCAGCCTGCTCCTAGCGACGTTCCTCCGGCGATGATTGGGATCATCACCGTATCGGATCGCGCCTCGCGAGGTGAGTATGAGGATCGAGGTGGCCCGGCGATCCTTGATTACCTCCGGCAGGCGCTCGCGTCGCCATGGCAACCGATCACGCACGTGATTGCCGATGATGCCGCGTTGATCGCATCGGCGATGCGAACGCTCGCCGCGCAAGGGTGTTGCCTGATCATCACCACCGGAGGTACCGGTCCCGCACCACGCGATGTGACGCCCGAAGCCACCGAAGCGGTCTGCGACAAAATGATGCCTGGATTTGGCGAGCTGATGCGGAGGGTGTCGTTGGAGAAAGTCCCCACGGCGATCCTCTCGAGGCAGACCGCCGGGATCTACGGGAAATCGCTAATCCTCAATCTACCCGGACAGCCCAAAGCGATTGCCGAGTGCCTCGATGCGGTCTTCGCGGCTATCCCCTATTGCATCGATCTGATTGGCGGCACACGACTGGAGACACATCCCGAAAGAGTGAAGGCTTTTCGCCCGAAGTCGTGAAAACTCCGCTGCAATCAGTGAGGTTGCGTTTGACCAACGGTTGCTTGATCGGGAAGCCACCACTGATCGAGCAATCTTGTCAACTCGTTCACCCGTTGGGGATGCGTCGAAGCGAGATTCTGTGTTTCACCCGGATCGCGGGTAACGTCAAACAACGCGATCTCGTGCAGATATCGCCCCCACGGCTCATTGTTGCCAACGGCGTGAGGAACGATCAGTTTGTAGTCACCATGGCGAATCCACCGATAAGCGATATCGCGAGATGGGTTGCCAAGAGACGAGGCGTCGCCAGGGTAGATCTCTCCAAAGACGGGATTCTCGACCAACGGATGCTCGCCTCGGGCGGCCGGCAACAGACTGCGGCCAGGTAAGTTCGCAACGATTTCTGGATGGCCGATCGCGTCAAGGACGGTGGGAAACAAGTCGACGCTTCCCACTGGCTGTTGATGAGTTGCCGGAATGATCCTGCCGTCCCATCGAAGCAGGATCGGTGTGCGAATCCCGTCCTCAAATGGCGAGTACTTGCTGTCGCGCGTCGGCGCGAATTCTTCGACGCGCCGTTTATCTCGCGTCTCGGAAGGGGTCCATCCATTGTCCGACACGA
>JBGTCJ010000417.1:0-3389 GCA_041748895.1 Pirellulaceae bacterium | reverse complement strand
GCTCATTCGCACGCCTCGTTTGGACCAGATGGCGGCTGATGAAATCGAGCGTCTGCTTCGCGAAGAGGTCGTGGGAGTAAACGGCTCGCTGGCCATCTTGATTCTCTGGGACCTCGACCCGATCGCCATCCTTCCAAAGGTGATCCGGGTAGTACGTGTGCGCGTGGGTTTGATCGAGGTAGCCAAAAAATTCGTCCATCCCCTTCTGCCACGGTGCGCCGGTGGTCTCCGCAAGCCCCAGTGCCCATTTGCCGACCCCGCCCGTTTTGTATCCCGCTTGCCCCAGTACTTGGGAAATCGTCAAGTCCTCGGGCAACAGGGGCAGTTTGCTGTTGGCCCGAATTCGCGAGTGGCCCGTGTGTTTGCCGGTGAACAGTACACATCGCGACGGGTGGCAACTGGGGCCGCCCGCGTAGTGCTGAGTAAACCGCATGCCCTCAGCCGCCATCTGGTCCAAACGAGGCGTGCGAATGAGCCGTTGCCCGTAGGACCCAAGATCACCGTAGCCAAGGTCGTCGGCCAAAATGTAGATGATGTTCGGTTTCGACGGTTGCTGGGCAAACGCAGCTACGGGCACCCACAACAAGAAGATAAGAGGCAGTACCCACATTCTTCGCATGGTATTCATGGGTCGCAGTTTAACCTCAACGCGCCCCCTATGCGACCCAATGACCCGCTCGCCTACCTCAGCCCGTGGGCAACTCGAGCTTGGCCAGGGCGCTGACCGAGGATCGATCGGTGGCCACATGGTACTGCGGGTCCTCCGAATGATTGACTTCGACAAAGTCCTTCGCTCGAAAGGGCCTCATCCCTATAGTTCCGGTTTTGCCTTGCGGAAGAAATTCAGCATCCATCATTCGGACCTGGTGGAGAAAGAATTTGCCAGGCAACGGAACGCATCCGTGGGGCGACGGCGCGAGTCGCAGGCTCACGCCAGAGATTTGCAGACTATTTCGAGCGATTCGGCCGCGTGGTGGGCCGATTTTGGACCCGCGACATGGCATAGAGCATTTCGCGACTGATCTGCGCCGATCGTTCGTCGTAAGCCTGTTCTTCAAAGGGTGTGTCGTCGGCTTGCTTGGGATCCTCGTAGGTGATCGCGATGCGGCGGTCGCAGCCGACAACCACCGGGCAGCTCGCGTCGGCCTGGGAGCAGGTCATCACGGCGCAAAATCGAGTTCGGGGGTTAGGCGGAGCGTCGAGCAGCTTCGAGTAGCAGGTCTCGCCCTGCAGGGCATCCTGGAATGTCACTCGATAGCGAGGATTCGCAATATTCACGTCCTCGGTCGTAATCCTCATCCCCGCTCGTTGCAGTGCCGCGATCGCCCGCGGGTTCATCGCGGTCACCTCCGTCCCACCCGAGTACGTGTTGACGTTTGCGATGCCGTAATGACCCGCGGCGACTTTTGCCCACAACTGTGCCAAATGGCTGCGACGGGAATTGTGGGTGCACACGAAGGTCAACTCGATCGGCTCGGCCGTGGCCAATCCGTCTCGCACATACTCGGCCAACGCTTCCAAATCGGCTTCTCGCGATGCCGGAATTTCATCGAACTCGGCGACCCGCTGCTGGATGTAGCGATCGATTTCGGGGAACGGCTGGCCCGCGGCTGATGATTGCATGCTCGTCGACATCACAAATCCGTAAATCGCGTAAACCAAATAGCCTCGAATCACTTGCATCACTTATCACCCGCTGGAATGAACTCACCCACCGGAATCGGGCGATGAACCCGATCGCGCTTGGGTTGCTGAGGGTGTCGACGCCACCTGGGCAAGAGCCCGATCAAGCGAATCGGCGAACGACTTTTTGTCTTGGTTCGAGTATGGCGGAGAACCGGAAACCCGGACACCGGCAGCACGAACGCTTTCGAAGAAATCTCGCGTCGCCAATCGTGATCGAATGTTATTGACGTCGTAAACGTCGCCACGTGGGTCGATCACGCGTAGCCCCTTTTCAACCAAGATTGCCGCCAGGGGTATGTCTGCGGTAACGACCAGATCTCCTGGAGTCGCATGGCTTGCGATGTACTGGTCTGCGACGTTTGCCCCCTGCCCGACCTGGACGACCGATACGGTCGTCGCGTTGGCAGGAATGGACAATGGCCCGTTGGCGACCAGGATGGTCTGCATCGAAAGCCGTTTGGCGGCGCGAAAGACCACCTCCTTGACCTCACGCGGCGCCGCGTCGGCATCCACCCACATCTTTGCCAAATCAAACCGCCTCAGTTCTCTGCTCAAGGATGACTCGCGCGTTCCCACGCTACCCGCGTTACGATAAGGCATGGCGACGCTCACTGCGACTCGCCACTGATTGCGATTTTTCGCCGAGTCCAACCCTCATCCCGAGAACGCTTCGATGACCGAAGGCACCCTGCAACGTCGGCTCGTTTACGGCACAGGACGCGCCGTTTCGTTTTGCGGCATCATGATGAGCTGTTTGGTAGGGACAACCTGTGCGGGGGAGTTCACATCGGCTGAAGCGTCCGCGGCACTGCGTCGCGCGGTCGAGTTCTTTCGAACCGAGGTCGCCGTGTCGGGTGGGTATGGGTACCGGGTCAGCGAAGACCTCAGTAAACGGGAGGGAGAGAACCAGACCACGCCCACCCAATTTTGGGTCGAGCCGCCCGCGACACCGGCCGTTGGTTCGCTGTACCTCGAAGCCTACCAGCTAAACGGTGAACCCTATTTGCTCGACGCAGCGATTGAAACGGCTGACGCCCTCATTCGGGGTCAACTCCAAAGCGGTGGCTGGCAGAATCCGACCGAAACCGACCCGGTCGCGCGAAGGTCGCACGCCTATCGAGTCGACGGCCCCATCGACGAGACCACCTCGAAGAAGAAACGTAACCGATCAACCCTCGACGACAACAAAACCCAATCCTGCCTGACATTTCTGATGCGTCTCGATGCGGAGACCCAGTTTCAGAATGCGTCGCTACACGAGGCGGTCCGGTATGGGCTCGATGCGCTGGTCGATGTGCAATACGCAAATGGTGCTTGGCCACAGCAATTTGACGGGACGTCCGACGTCACCTCATTTCCGACCAAACAGGCAACATACCCGCCGAGTTGGTCTCGCGAATTTCCCGGCCTTCGGTACGATCACCTACCTACCTTCAATGACAACACCATCGCGGACGTCGTGATGCTGATGCTCGAGGCTGCGGACACATACGGTGACACTCGGTACCGTGCCTCAGCCGAAAAGGCGGGAAGTTTCATTCTCGCCGCTCAAATGCCAGAACCTCAGCCCGCATGGGCGCAGCAGTACGATTCGGACATGCATCCCACGTGGGCGAGGAAGTTCGAGCCGCCGGCGATCTCAGGCGGTGAATCGCAGTCGGTTGTCAAACTGCTGATGGAACTCTATCGACGCACCGGCGACA
>JBGTCJ010000416.1:0-8394 GCA_041748895.1 Pirellulaceae bacterium | reverse complement strand
TATCTCCAACCTCCGCCGGTTCTAAATCGCGTGTCCATGCAACGACTGAACACGACCCGGTCGACGGACGCCCGTGCCTTCCGCGCTTGTTTGCGTACTCACCGATCGGATCATCAACGTCGGTCGCGACATCACCTGGCGTTGATCGCTGCCGTTTCGTTCGTTTGCGGCGCCGCGCTCGCCTCGCAGGCCTCGGCGCAATCGTCGCCGCCCATTTCCGTGGCGGACCCTCGAATTGTCCCTATCGGCTCGGAGCCAGCGGCGCACGGTTCGCTTCACGTCCGCGAGCGGGTAACGCTCGATGGCCCACTGATTCGGCTGCGCGACCTTGCGTATCCCGTCGAGGGCGAGAGCGGATGGTGGACGCGGGTGGGCGGCGTGGTGGTTGGTTTGATTCCGCTAGATCGGCACGAGGTAATCATCGATCAGCTCCGATTGCAACGCGCCCTGTCTTCGGTGGCCACGGTCCCCACGCTCCACTGGAGCGGTGCGAGGCAAGTCCGCGTGACGATGGATCGAAAGGCGGAACCGATGACGACCGATCCGGCATACGCGGCATCCTCAGCGATCGTTCGCGACGCGAGCTCGCCTGTCCGACAGGTATCGGTCGCGGCGGCAGACGGTGGACTCGAGTCTCGGGTGGGCAATGAGGATCACGGCGTGGGCAATTCAGAGTCTGAACCGCCGCGGCCTCTGACTCAGGCCGAGGCAGAGCGGCTGATCAAATTGATCCAGTACGGTATCGATCGCTTTGACGTTTCGCTGAGAGAGTTCTACGACATCGAGATCCCGCCTCGGCAGCCGGGGTTAGATTTTCTATCGGACGCCCGCAGGATCGACTCGGTCGAATTCAAATCGAGCCCTTTGGAGGGAGATAATCTCGTTCATGTTTCGGCCTCGTCACCGCTGGGAAAATCGATCGATACGTCGATCACGGTCAAGGTGACGCCGCGCCCCTTGGTCCTTGTTCCGCGAGAAAGTTTGCGGCGGGGACACGTGATTACCGCCGACGATCTGATCCTGCAGCCCGCTCCTCGAGGCGTGGTGATCGATTCGCTGATCAACGACACGACGGAGTTGATCGGGATGGAAACTCAATCGGTTCTGCCGAAGGAGCGCCCGATCGCCCGCGGCGCGATTGGTGCGCAAACGATTGTCGCGCGCGGCGATTTGGTTGAACTCAGCGTGCTCGGCGGAGGCGTCACCGTCGCCACCGGTGCGAGGACTCTCGCCAGCGGTGCGATGGGTGACTTAATCTCTGTGGAAACGCTCCAACCGCGGCGAAAGCTGCTGGCCCGCGTGGCGGGGCCCGGCCGGGTCGAAATCCTCACGCGTCCACCGACGGTGACTTCGCAGGAGGCGAACCGATGATGCTCGACACGACGAAGAACCCGCGCGTCATCAAGTCGCTTCCGTGCTCTCAGTCGCAAGGGTGGCGACCGGTGCGATGGTGCGTTTTCCTCACGATCGCGCTGAGCTTTCTGGCATGCCCGCTAAACGGTCTGAGAGCACAAGAGTCTTCCCTGTTTCATCAGCCGCCCACGGCGCGTCCCCCGAGTTTGGTCAACCCGACCGGGATCGAGGGCAACGCCGAACCCGGATACCCACTTCCTCGCTCGTACGACACGGACATCGAGGGAGCGAGTTGGACCTACACCCCACCAACGCCGCTTCGTTCCTTTCGCATTCAAGACATTGTCACGATTCGCGTGGATGAGCTGGCGCGTACTCGAGCCGACGGCGCGGCGGAAAGCCGCCGCAACGGCCTCTACGACGCGATCCTCAAGGACTGGATATCACTTTCGGGCGGCAAACTTGGGAAGGACCAGCAAAGCACGGGCGACCCGCGTGTCACGGGAGAAACGACGCAGCTGTTTCGGACCGACGCTTCGATCGAGTCGCGAGAGTCGCTCGCCTTCAGCATCGCGGCGCGAGTGGTCGACATTCGCCCCAACGGCAGCCTTGTGCTCGAAGCGAGGAAAACGATAAGAGTCAACGACAACCAGTGGGAGACGGCGTTGTCCGGCATCTGTCGAGCCCAAGACATCGCGCCGGACAATGTGATTCTGAGCCGTGACCTGCTCGATCTGCAAATCATCAAAAATGACAAAGGCCATCTCCGAGATGGATACAAGCGGGGCTGGCTCACGCGGTGGATCAGCGAGTTCAACCCGTTTTGAGACCCGCCCATGAAACGAGCCTTTCTTCGATCGCAACGGACCGCCGCAGCGGTGGCGGTTGCGTGGATCTTCATACTGCACTCTCCGATCGTCTCCGCGGGCGGAATGAAGCTCGGGGACATGTGCCGGCTCAAGGGGCAGGAGAACAATACGCTTCAGGGCCTCGGCTTGGTCGTGGGGCTCCGCGGGACCGGTGACGGTGACGCTCGCCCGACCGCTCGGGCGTTAGCCCGCATGATGCAGTTGATGGGTGGCCAAGTCGCAATGGATTCCGTGGGACAATTGAACATCGCCGACGTCAAGGACGCCAAAAATGTGGCGCTGGTTTTCGTAACCGCGCGGGTCCCTGCGGTCGGCGCCCAGCAGGGCGACCAGCTCGATGTGACTCTCAACGCGATCCATGCCAAGAGCCTCGATGGTGGTTACCTGATGTTGACACCCCTGTTGGGTCCCCGCGCGGACAACCCCAAGGTATACGCCTTGGCGCACGGCCAACTCAACGTCTCCCCCGACGGTGTGCCGACGACGGCGCGGATCCAGTCGGGATGCAAGATGGAAACCACGATCAACGCATCGTTTCACGCCGACGGCAAGATCACACTCGTGCTCGATCGCGATTTCGCCGACTTTGACACCACGCAGCGGATCGAGGATGAAATCAATAACTTGGCGGCGCTGACGCTCGGTGAGATGGATGCCGATCACGCAACCCCGTCGCAGCGGCGGGCTCAGGCGCGCGCGATCGATCAACTCCACATCGAGGTTCTGATTCCCGAGCTTTACCGAAACAATCCGATCAAGTTCATCTCGTTCCTGTTGAACATTCCGATCCAGCTCAACAACCGATCGTCGCGGGTGGTGATCAACGAGCGAGACGGCGTGGTCGTGATTGGCGAGGATGTGGAGATCGCTCCGGTTCTGGTGACGCACCGGAACATGCGGATCGAAGCGGGCGGGAATCCCGTCAACTTTGACCGACTCGCCTCGGTCGGCAGCACACCGCAACGCGAGAACGCAAAGCTCAAGGCTCTGGCTGACGCACTCAACGCACTGGATGTCCCGACCGAAGATCTGATCGCCATCATCAAGACGCTCAAGCGTAAAGGCGATCTTTATGGGGAGGTGGTTTTCGAATGATTTCAAACATTCAACCGTCGGGTTTGCCGCCCGCGGCAAGCCCTCCACCGCCATCCTTCGCGCCCATGGATCCCACGTCAGGAATCGGACCAGGCGAGAAAATCGCCACTTCAGTCGGCGGAGGTGCCGGCGAAGATCCACTGAGGGTCGCATTTCGTGACTTCGTCGGCCAAACGCTATTCGGTCAAATGTTGTCGAGCATGCGAAGCACGGTTGGTAAGCCCGCGTACTTTCATGGCGGTCGCGGCGAAGAGGTCTTCAGTGAGCAGCTCGATCAAGTGTTGGTGGAGAAGATCACGGAAGCATCGGCATCGACCGTGGCCGACCCGATGTATGAACTTTTTAATTTGCAGAGGCGTCAATGAGCGGCCAGTCACCAATGAGTCCGCGAACGAATCTGAAATTGCATTCCACCGCGAGTGAGGTCGTCACCATGACGCCGCATCGGCCATGGCTATCGAGGGTCGCACAGTATGTCGACCATTTGGACGCCTGCGTCGAGGAGCTGAACGATGCCCTCGATGAAACACGCATGGGTGCGACGCGACGCGATGCGTTAGAGGTCGAGCGATCGACGGATCGGTTGTCGAATTGTCTGATCCGTCTGGAGTCGCTTATTGCGGCGCGACAGGCATTGATCGAGGCTGACGACGCGCCAACGTCGGGCAGCAGCTTGCGGGAGATGGTCGCTTCGGTTCCCGGCAACGACGCGGCGCAGCTCGGTCTGCGGTGCGCGGCGGTGGCTCGCGATGTGGATCTGAGTCGTGAGCGGGCGGTTGCGCTGTTCGTGTGTCAGTACCACCTCACTGATCTGACTCGAGAGATATCTCTTCTGCTGCGGGGCGGCGAGACTCAGCGGTTCTACGAAGATGCCAGCCAAAGCGAACGTAGGCCAAGTGGTGGGGGGACTCTATTCAATAAGGCGGCCTGATCGAAGTGGCGCGATGACGATCGCGTCACAAGATGCAAACAAGATACGAGGCGGCTCCACTGGGCGTGATCCCGTCTTGTTCGCCTCAGGGACGGGATTCGGATACACTTGGGTGCTGTGATCCATGCGATCACATGTCCCCACCTGCCCGCCACCACTTTTTCAGAAAATCGGAGCCGTCATGAGGTCATCCAAAAGTTCGTGTCTTCCGGGCTGCGACGCTGATCGCCGCCAATTTTTGAAGGCTTCTGCTGCCACCGCCGCGGCTATCTCGCTTCCATCGTTGATTCTGCCGAGCGCGTACGCCGCACCATCGCCTTCGAGCGCGGCCGAGACGATTGTGAGCGAGTTCTACGGGTCGCTCAGTGAGGGTCAGCGGAAGGCCATTTGCCTCGGCTTTGACGATCCACTCAGAAGCCGTGCCGGCGCAAATTGGCACGTGACCAAACCGATCATCTCGGATGATTTCTATAGCGATTCGCAGCGGGCGATGATCGAGAAGATTGTTCGCGAAGTCACCAGTGACGAAGGGCACGAGCGATTGTTGGAGCAGGTCGAATACGATGACGGCGGCCTCGGAGCCTACAGCGTTGCGATCTTTGGAAATCCCAGTGGTGACGCGTTCCAGTGGATTCTCACGGGCCGTCACTTGACGCTGCGTGCTGATGGCAATTCGGTTGCCAAGACCGCATTCGGTGGTCCCATGGTTTACGGTCATGGTGAGGAGTCCAAAGCATCGGACAACCTGTTCTTTTACCAGACGAAGCGGGTGAACGAAGTTTTTGGGGCGCTCGACAAACGGCAAGCCGAAACGGCGCTGCTGACCAAGCCGCCCGCCGAGAACAATGTTCGACTTCAAGGGAAGGACGGGCGTTTCAGTGGCATCGCGGTGAGCGAGCTGAGCTCAGACCAGAAAGAGCTCGTTCGCAGCGTCTTGGGCACCATTCTGGCTCCGTATCGGTCCGAAGACGCGGAAGAATCGCTTGCGATCATCGAAGCCGGTGGAGGAATCGACGCGTTGCGGCTCGCTTTCTACAGTCAGAATGATTTGCACGATGACCGCGTGTGGGACATTTGGCGAATCGAAGGGCCAAACTCGGTGATCCATTTCCGAGGTGCGCCGCACGTTCACGCCTACATTCACATTGCCGAGCAGAACCCCGCGTAGACCTGCCGTCGGCGGACGACGCATGGCGCGTCCAGGCGTCTCGCACACGAATTCAGCGGAAGTTCAACGTGGGCCGTGGCCAAGGGGAGACCGCCCACCGGCCGTCGTGACGATCTCCGCCATCTCGGCGGAGATCGCGTAGGTCTCGGTCGGATTGGTCGCCAGGCACTCGTGGGCGACCTCAGCGATTTCGTCGACTGTCACGTCTCGGTAGCGGCGCAGCATTTCCTCGAGTTCGACGTATTCGCCCCGCATCTGCCACCCATTGCCGACGCTGAACAGCCGATTGCTCGGGCGATCGCTTTGCATAATGCAACTCGCGATCGACTTGTTCTTGGCCTGGTCCAGCTCCTCAGTCGTGACGCCGTCGCGGACCACCCGCTGCAGCATTTCGTCGATCAAGCGGCGGTTCGAAACGAGGTCGTCGGGATCGCAGACCAACATCGTGAACAGGGCGCCGCAATCGGCAAACTCCTGCGTCCACATCGAACAGGCCTCTGCCCTGCCGGTATCGATCAACTCCCAGAACAGGCGACTGCCCGAATCGTCGCCCACGATGGTTGCCAGCAATCGCGCGGCGTAACGCGACGGCGAGAGGGTGTTCGGAGCCGGCGTGACCCGGATCAAGTAGGACTGAGTCACATCGGGAATCGAGATCACGGCTTCGTCAAGGAATTCGTCTGGCAGGGTAGCCGGGTCATCGGCTGGGGGCGAGGGCAGCGAGGACCCGCACCAACCCTTCGTCAATGCGTCTGTCTGCATCACCAACGCATCGAAATCGACGTTACCTGCGGCAGCGAGAACGATGTTCTCGGGTGAGTAGCGACGTTCAAAATATCGCCTCATTGCCTCCGGTGTCATCGCGGTGATCGAGCGCTCGGTGCCGAGGATCCGGCGACCCAAGCCGCGCGGTCCGAAGTGCAACTCCATCACCCGTTCAAAGGCACCGAACGGTGGCTGGTCCTCGTATTTGGCAATCTCCTCGAGGATCACCTGACGTTCGGTATTGAAGTCGACTTCGGCGAGCGACGGTCGGAGCATGTCCGTCAACAAGTCAACGATTCGCTTCTGGTACTTGGGTAGCACGGTGGCGTAGTAAACCGTTTGTTCCTCGCTCGTGTACGCGTTGGAGTTCCCACCCAACTCATCGAGTTCCCGATTGACGTCGGCGGCCGATCGCGTCGGCGTCCCCTTGAACATCATGTGTTCAAGAAAATGGCTCAAACCGGCCTCGGGATCGGTTTCGTCTCGAGAACCCGTGCGGACAAAATAGCCGATCGAAGCCGAGTAGCCGCGGGAATCGGTTTCGGCGACCACTCGCAAGCCGTTTGCAAGGGTCTTTTCGCGGAACGTGGCCATGAGTACTCGGGAGAAGGGTTAACGACACCAAACCGATCGGAGTGAAACGATACCACCACCACCACCACCATCAGCCGCCTTGACGACCCGGCGGAACCAGCAGAGGCGATTGTCCGAGTGTGACCACGCGGTATCCGCACGGCGGATGAGATCGCCAGTATTCAACGATCTGCTGGGGCGTCAACGACCCAATCTTGTCCTCAATCTCCTTCATCGTGACCACCCGACCGCGATGAAACCAGTCAGACAGCATCGAAGCGACTCGCGACGAAGAGGATTCCTGTTCAAGGATCAGACTGCTTTCGACGCGGACCTTGAGCCGATCGAGCTCTCCAGGCTCGATGCCATCGGCGACCGCCTCCACCTCATGAAGGGTCACATCGAGCGTCTCTTGGGCACGCTCGGGAGTCGTGCCGGCGTATCCGAAAACGGCTCCGCGCCCTTTCAACGAATGAGTTCCAGCCGACACCGTGTAGCAGAGCCCACGTTGCTCGCGAACGCGATCAAACAGACGACTGCTCATCCCGTCGCTGAGGATTCCCACACCGGCTCGCATGATGTAGTAATCCGGATCGCTGAAGGGGACCGCATCGAAGGAAAATCCGATGTGCGTCTGCGAAGAATCCTGCTCAATGTGCTCGTAGACAGGGCCGCCACAATCACTCGGCGCGACCGGCAGGGCCCCACCCTGCCAATCATCGAAGCACCTCCGCACGTGATCGATCGTGGCGATCGGATCGAACCGTCCGGCGATCGCGAGAATGGCACCCTCGGGGCGATAACGGTCCTTGAAGAAATGGCGAACGTCATCGCCCGTGATTGCCATCAGACCCGGCTCGGTACCACAGGACGCCCGGCCCGAACGTGGCCCGTACTGATGTTGGCGAAGCCGCATCATGACCTGCTGAGTCGGTTCGTCTTCGAGCGCCCGAAGTTCCTGTAGAGAGACCATTCGGGCGTCGTCCAACTGGTCGCCTGGAAGGTGCGGCCTTCGCAGAATGTCGGCATACAGCGATAAAGCCTGATGAAGCGAATCGGCCGGCATCGCGGCGCCGTACGTCGCCATCGCCGAAGAGACACCCGAAGAGTGATCGAGTCCGAGATTGTCTTGCTGATTGACGACGTCACGACTGCTCAACGATCCCGCACCTCGCTGGACCATCTCACACATCAACCCCGCCAACCCCGCACGGTCATCGGGTTCGCAATCGACACCGGCTCGCAGGGCGATCGAAAAGGCGGCAGTCCGCAGCCAGGGCATCGGTTCGGCGAGAATCGTTAGACCGTTGTCCAATCGAACGACTTCGACCGCCGCCTCGTCCGGCAACGATGATCTGGATCCCAACAGCGACGAGGCCTGCATTGAATACCTTTGGTTTGGACGGACGAATCGGTTGTAGGTGGATGCGGCGGGCGTCAAGGAACGTTCCGGTCGGTAGATAAGCATCAACAGTTGTTTTGCCGCCATGCGTTCTTTAGGGGCGACCGCTACCAATCGCGACCAATTCGACCGTCTTGACGCGTCCGATCAATGTGTGGCTGCTGGCATCATCGATCTTGATCGGCAGGATCTGGCCCGCCTGGCGACGGTTGCCGTCGAAAACAACGATCCGGTCACA
>JBGTCJ010000415.1:0-7975 GCA_041748895.1 Pirellulaceae bacterium | reverse complement strand
CAACCGATCCCCTGATCTCCCGGGGTCGCCCTGATTCCCTGGGGTCGCCCTGATTCCCTGGGGTAGCACTGATTCCCTGGGGTAGCACTGATTCCCTGGGGTAGCACTGATTCCCTGGGGTCACCCTAACTCGGCGGGGTGGCCCTGATCAGGAGGTCAAAACCGAACCCTCACCACTGCCCGCGTTTCGAGGGTTGGCAAGAGAATCGATTGTTACGGCGATTGATGCCTTTGACTCTTGGCCGCTGGGCAATAAACTAGACGTAGACGAAGCGAGGCCAGCGGGGGCACGGCGCGGGAGAGCGCTGTTGAAATTCGGTGGTTTGGCTATATCTCCTCGACACACGGTTCGGGGGTGATGGGGATCCTGGCGAAGCAGGGGTTGCGGGACGCAATCCCGAGGCCGTTTTTCGGCCCTCCCAGGCACTTCATTGACCCACCCGCTTTCGCCGGTCGTGATACAGGGGTTTGTCGGCTGCGTATTGAGTTGGACGGTGTTTGTGGCGTCACGCAGCCTATTTTCCGTGATCCCGGTCGACAAAGGTGATTGGCGATGTTTTCTCCAGGTCCGATGCAGTTACTGATTCTGTTGTTTATCGTTCTGTTGCTGTTTGGCAGCGCGAAGTTACCGAGTTTGATGCGAAACATTGGACGAAGCGCGAACGAATTCAAGCGTGGAATGGCGGATACGAAGGACGAGGATTCGGATTCGGCCGAGGGTCAAAAGCGCATCTAGCTTCAGCTGAGTCGGCCCCGAGATCGCGGGTCCGCGCGGTCCAAGCGGTGCTGTTCGACCTGTTCTCGCCGCGCCTACCCGATGATTCAGTTGATGCTCCTGTCCCCACTCGCCCCATTCGTGACTCACGGCCTGGATGATCGATGTTTGGTTTAAGCCCACCGGAATTGATGATCCTCGGGATTGTCGCCATCCTCCTGTTTGGATCGAAACTGCCCGAGGTTGCTCGTTCGCTGGGTGGCAGTTATCGCGAATTGCGGCGCGGGCTCAACGATATGCAGCAACAGTTCCGCGAAGTCGAACGAGAAGTCACCCGAACGATTGACGCGCCAGTGAAGTCCTTCCAGTCGGCGTTCGACGTCGATGAGGAGAACGAGATGACGCGGCAGTCGTCGGCGCCCAAGTTTGTTCCTCCTCCCCTTGCCGATGCTGACCCGGCCGCGACGGCGAGCGAACCCGGTGCCGTGGACCCTTCGGCGTTGCAGTCGCGGGGCGATGCATGACGATTCGTGTTCGGGTCAATGGGAACGAGATCGAATTGCCCACTGCGGTGTCGATCGAGCAAATGATTCGGTTGGTCGATATTCCGCAGAACTACCTCGCGGTTGAGGTCAACGCGATCGTCGTTCCCCGGGAGGATCACGGTCGCCATTTGATCGACGATGGCGACGAGGTCGAGGTCGTGACGTTGGTGGGTGGCGGTTGACGCCCCTTTCGCAATCGATTCCAACCATCCGCATGAACCCAACGAGCCCCCTGCCACCTGATCGGCATCACGAGCATCCCGTCGAGGATCGCGGTTTGGATGTGGGTGGGCACGCTTTGGCGAGCCGGTTGATTGTCGGAACGGGTCGCTACGAGTCGATGACTCAAATGCGGCTTTCGCTTGACCAGTCGGGCAGCGACTGCGTCACCGTCGCGGTGCGGCGCGAGCGGTTGTACGATGCCAGTGGACAGAACATCCTCGACTTCATCGACAGCGATCGTTACATCTTGTTGCCCAACACCGCCGGTTGCTTCAACGCCACCGACGCGATCCGAGCGGCACGATTGGGGCGTGAGATCCTGCGGACACTCAAGAATCCTGGCGCCGACTGGGTCAAACTGGAGGTGCTCGGTGACAGCAAGACGTTGCTTCCCGATCCCGTCGAAACGATTTCCGCCTGCCGCGAGTTGGTCGCCGACGGATTCAAAGTGCTTTGTTACACGAGCGACGATCCGGTGATCGCAAGACGTCTGAAGGAACTTGGAGCTGCCAGCGTGATGCCCGCGGGCAGCCCGATCGGAAGCGGCCAGGGGCTGCTCAATCCCAATAATCTTCGGATTATCCTCGAATACCTTAAACAAGGCGATCCCGATTATCCCGTGATAGTGGATGCTGGGGTAGGAACGGCGAGCGATGTGTCGCAGGCTTTCGAACTGGGCGCCGACGGCGTGCTTTTGAACACCGCCATCGCCCACGCCCGCGATCCGATTCGTATGGCGAGGGCAATGAAGCATGCGGCGATCGCGGGGCGAGAAGCATTTCTAGCTGGCCGCATTCCACGGCGTTTGTACGGGACCGCGAGCAGCCCGGTGGAGGGTGTGATCAGCACGCGGCCTTACGGAAATGCCAGCCGCTGAGGTAGCCCCGCGGCGTTCTCCGGGCGGCGTGTCGAGAATGAGCAGTTCAAGTGGTGGGCGGCGATTTCCCTCCCGCGCTGATCACCTCCGCAACCCAGAGGGTCCATTCATTCGCCTCATCCTCAGACAGCGTGGGGTGCGGAAGCGATGGCAAGAGTTGCAGACTCCCGGACTGGGTATCGCGTCGCCGCACATCGAGCAGGCCGTCGACATCGATTTCGAACGTCAGTTCGACCTCATGGTCAGCCTCGTCGAGGAGCAGCCGATGTTGACCGAGTGAACGCCATGACGTCTCCTCCCATGTCGAGGATTCGACCAGGGACAGCGTCCGCTTCAAGTCCCCACTGGCCGCGATCCGACGATTGGTGCGGGCCGGCAACGACGTGCCGCGGGGGATTACCGGCCGGATTCGACGGCGGCCTTTGCCGTCGACCACGAGCAGGCCGAGATCATGGGCAGAGGTGACCTGGGGTGGCAATGGGATTCCTTTGCGGCCGGGAAGCTCGCCCGCGACACACGCGGCTGCCCCACGTGACAAGTCCGAGCGCTCGGCCATGATGACCTGCATCGATTCGGAAAATTTCGCAAGGATCGCCTGCCGCAAAGGGCCGATCCGCGTGATCTGACCCAGCAGGATGCATTGACCGATTCGTCGTGGATTAAGCGACGACATCACCAACGCTTGATCGATCATCATCATGAATTCATCGATCAGTGGTTCGCAGGCCTCAAGCCACTGATCGCGCGAGATCTCGATCGAGATTTCTAATTTCCTGTGCCGGAAAGAGATAGTCGTCTGATCGCTGAGCAAAAACTTTGGCAGCGCACGCTCAGCGGCCAGTTGCAGCCGGGCCGCCGTGGTGAGATTCGATCGTGGGTCAATCTGGTGTTGCCGCATGCAAGCATCAATCACCAAATCGATGAGCCGTTGTTGCCATTGCAGCGTCCCTTGGTGCCACTGGCCGACGATGGCCAGCGGTTGAAGCCTTCCGCCGCGGCGTCGCGCAAGCATCACTTCGGTTGCCAGCCCGGTGATCGCGACCACGATCCGAGGGCGATCGCCGATGGCGTCACCGCTTAACTGTGGATCGACGGGGGTCTGAGGAATTTGGCTCTCGTTCGTCTCAAAACGGGGCGTTACAAGCGTCGTTTGATCGAGTTCAACCGCCTGCAAAGCCGCCATCAAGCGGTCGACCAAGCGAACACTGCGAAAACCCGCGATCGCCGCAGCTTGCAAGACGCTGCGGCGATGAAATTGGTCGTAGCAGGAGGGGACGGTGATCGCGATCGCTTGGGGCGCGTAAGGCTCGCTCCAGGCCGTTTGCAGCAAAGACCTCAGTTGCATGGCCAGAAGCACTTCGGCAGGGCACCGACGACCGGCGACCAAGTAATCGATCTTTGATTGACCGATGTAGAGGGGCACGCAGTGCATCACGCTGCCGGGATGAGATTCGCGGCGAGCCGCCGCAATATCCCCGAACAATGGCGGTTGGCCATCGGCAATCGCCAATCGCTGTTGCGCGGCGGCATTTTCGGACGGTGCGAGCGTTCGCACCGATCCGGTCGGCTCGGCGACCGCCGTCGTGGCGTAAAACATGCCCAAATCGATCGCGAAAACCTTGGCGACTTCGCTGTGCGTTGAGACACCACGAAAGGTGGAGGGATCCGCGACGGGTCCACGGGCACCAAGTGAACTGATCCATGCCGGAACGACTTCGGTCGTATCATGCCATGCCAAATCCGAAATCACTTCAACGAGCGATCCGTATCGTTCCTGCGGCCGCTTTGCCATCATCCGACGAAAAACGTGTTCCAACCTGAGATCGACGTCGGGTCGCAGCGCAAACAATTCGGGCAACGGATCGTGTCGATGCCCACGCACCTGGTCGAGAAAGTCCCCTTCGTAGGGAGGCCGGCCGGTCAACAGAAAATAAAGCGTGGCTCCCAGCGAATAGATGTCGCTTTTGGCATCGGCATGCTCAGCATTTTCTAGCTGCTCGGGCGACATGAAGGCGACGGTACCGACCAATTTTCCCGCCATGGCCGCGGAACTGGGTGGGTCCGCCGAGACCGCCTGGACCGTGGCACGAGGCGTGCGCGCACCTACCGCTGGCATGAGCTTGCGGGGGGCTGTCACCGACGCGAGCCCAAGATCGACCACCTTGACGGTACCGTCGGAGGCACGCATCAGATTTCCGGGCTTGACGTCCCGATGAACGATGCCGGCCGCGTGCGCATGGGCCAAGCCTCGGGCCGCGCCCCGAATGATCGACACGGCCGTCCCGACGGGTAGCGGGCCCTCATCGGCAATCATTGCCGTTAATGTGGGACCGTCGACGTATTCCATCGCCAGGTAGTGAACGCCGTCACTGTGGCCGGCATCGAAAGCCGTCACGATATTGGGATGAAGGAGTTTTGCCGCAGCGCGAACCTCTGTATAGAACTGTTCGACCGAACGAGCATGCCTCATCCGCGTCGGCGGCAAGGTCTTGATGGCGACCGTTCGCTCCATCGTCGCGTGCCGGGCGAGATAAACCCGTCCCATGCCTCCGCTGCCGATCAGACGTTCGATCACGTACTCCCCAATGCGGGCAGGGATCAGATCACCGTTGAAGTCGCTGCCCTCGCCATCATCCGCATCGCTCTCGTACCCGCTGGTTCCGCACG
Source organism: Pirellulaceae bacterium (assembly GCA_041748895.1). GTDB lineage: Bacteria > Planctomycetota > Planctomycetia > Pirellulales > Pirellulaceae > UBA6163. The sequence continues at coordinate 2,949 of JBGTCJ010000415.1, read as the reverse complement.
CACCGGTCGGTGGATCCAGCCGAGGATCCGCATTCAGATCGGCTAACTCCTGCCGCAGGTCTAGCGACTCAGAATCGAAGTCGACGCGATCGGGGTCAGTCGTCATGAATAGGTGACAGCGCGGTGAATTTTCATGCACCGCTAAAAGGCAACAGGCGACATGGCACGGTTTCGGCACGCTCAAAACTGTCTATCATTCGAGCCCTGAGGGCATCGATGAAAAGGGTGGCTGGCCATAATGAACGAGGCTCAGCTCCCCTGTTGGATTGGGCTCTCAGTCCGATTACCCCCCATTATGGTCCATGCTTTGATTCGTATTGCAACCCGAAAAAGCCCTCTGGCCCTTTGGCAGGCTCAATGGGTTGCCGGTGAACTCGAAAAATACGGTCATTCCTGTCGACTGGTGCCTCTGATCAGCTCGGGGGATGGTGACCTGCGACCGATCTCGGCGACCGCCGAAGTCGGGATGTTCACCAAACGGATCCAGCAGGCGGTAATGGATGGCGACGCTGACGTCGCGGTACACAGTCTCAAGGATCTCCCCACGCAGACGATTGACGCGTTGCAATTGACTGCAACGCCGCTGCGGGCGCCGGTGGAGGATTGCTTGATTTCGCGCGCGGGTTGGTCGCTCGACCAGTTGCCCCCTGGCGCCTTGGTGGGCACCAGCAGCCGTCGTCGTGCTGCCCAACTTTTGCACCTTCGACCCGACCTTAGGATCCGGCCGATTCGGGGCAATGTTCAGACGCGTCTTGATCAAGTGATGGGGGGAAAGTTCGACGCGACGATTTTGGCGTCGGCGGGTCTGCAGCGGCTCGATCTGCCCGAAGTTCCGTTCCAGACGCTACCCATTGCCGTGATGCTTCCGGCTCCGGGCCAAGGGGCATTGGCCATCGAAGTTCGCAGCGACGACGCCACCGCCATTGCGGCAACGGCGGTTTTGGACGATCCTGCGACTCGCGCGAGCGTGACGGCCGAACGGTCGTTGCTTCGTCACCTTAGCGGCGGTTGTCTTGCACCGATCGCCGCCTACGGTCGCGCGGAGGGTTCGCGATTGCTGTTGTCAGCGGTCGTGCTCTCTGCCGATGGCACGGAGCGACTTGAGACCAGCGGCGAGGGTGAGGTTACGCTTGCGGCCGACCTCGGCCAACGTGCCGCGGATACGCTTCTGGACGCCGGTGCCGAGCGACTGATTGCGTCAGCGCGATGAATTCTTCAATCTTGCCAACATTTATCGGTTCAACACCCATGCATTCGATTGGCCCCAAAAGTCGAGCCGCGTTTGAGATCGCAAAAGGATTGATGCCCGGCGGTGTCAACAGCCCTGCCCGTGCCTTCGGCGGGGTCGGTGGAACTCCGTTGTTTATGGACCACGCCCATGGCCCCTGGCTGGTCGACGTCGACGGTCGCCGCTACATCGACTACATCGGATCTTGGGGGCCGATGATTCTTGGCCACGCGCACCCCGTGGTGATCGACGCGATTTGCCGCGCGGCGGAGCGGGGCACCAGCTTCGGTGCACCAACGCAGGCCGAGAGCGAGCTCGCCGAAAGAATCATTGCCGCGGTACCGAGCGTGGAGCGAGTGCGACTAGTCAATAGCGGAACCGAAGCGACGATGAGTGCGATTCGCGTGGCACGGGGCGCGACGGGTCGCGACAAGGTGATCAAGTTTTCTGGCAACTACCACGGCCATGTTGATTCGTTATTGGTCGCGGCGGGAAGCAGTGCGGCCACGTTGGGCGTCCCCGATTCACCCGGTGTGACCCAAGGCGCGGGGGGCGACACGATCGTGCTCGCGTACAACGATGTGGCCGCACTCGAACTGGCATTTGAGCTTCACGCGGGAAAGATCGCCGCGGTGATTCTCGAACCGGTTGTCGGCAACATGGGGCTCGTGATCCCATCGAGACTGTTCATCGATCGGTTGCGGCAGATCACGAGCGATGACGGCGCGGTGTTGATTTTCGATGAGGTGATGACCGGGTTTCGACTTTCGATGGGCGGAGCGCAGCAGTGGTTGGGGGTGACGCCCGATATGACGACACTCGGAAAGATTGTGGGGGGCGGGATGCCTTTGGGGGCCTATGGGGGGCGCGAGGATTTGATGCGTCACGTGCTTCCGGCTGGAAAGGTGTTCCAGGCCGGAACGCTCAGTGGCAATCCGGTCGCGGTCGCTGCAGGTACAGCGACCCTGAGGCTGTTGGCCGAAGATCCCCCATACGAACGTCTCGAAGCGATGGGAAAAAGGCTTGCCGACGGCTTGGCCGCCGCGGCCGCGGCAGCGGGCATCGCTCATCAGTTGCAACGTGTCGGCAGCATGATGACCCTCTTTTTCAACGACGCGCCGGTGCTTCAGTGGGCGGATGCCGACAGAAGCGATCGCGCTGCCTTCGCCCGCTACTTCTGGGGAATGATCCAGCGCGGCGTCTACATGCCGTGCAGCCAATTCGAAGCTTTGTTTTTCGGTTCGACGCACACGGCCGAATTGATCGATCAGACCATCGACGCCGCCGAAGCGACTTTCTCGCAGTGGTGACTCCCCCTGCGAACCGGGTACCGAACAATTTCACCTTTTGTTTCGCTTCGGTTATAACGGGTTCCCGCAAGCATTCTCCGCTCACCTTCCTCCCCTCGGAATTCGATGATGATGTCAAACGAAGCCCAGTCACGTCGCACGTTCCTGCAGCGCACTTCGACGGTCACGACCGCCGTTGCCGCCGGTGCCTCAATCTCGCTCACCGCCCAGCAAGCGACTTCGGCTCCGGGGAGCAACGAACGGATGAGAATCGGCTTCATCGGCCCCGGCGGCCGCGGGTTCGGTGCGCACGTCAAGACGCTATGCGAATTGCATAGCGAAGGGCGTAGCATCGACCTCGTTTCAATCGCCGAAGTCTACGATGTGCAACGCGATAAGGTTGCCGACCACATCGCCAAGCAAACGGGCAGG
>JBGTCJ010000414.1:0-7407 GCA_041748895.1 Pirellulaceae bacterium | reverse complement strand
CACATCGCGAAAGTGTCGATCGAGATCGTAGACACCGGTCGCATCGGCCCTCAGACCGGTCATCATCGAGGCGCGACTCGGGTTGCACAGCGGGATTTGGCAATAGGCACGGGAGAACGTCACACCGCGCTGCCGAAGTCGATCGATCTGCGGCGTCTTCAACGGGGCGGGTCGGTCATCGCCCAAGATGTTCGCGAGATCATCGGAGATGATCAGCAGCACATTGGGAAGCACCGGTTCCTGGCCCCTAAGTGGAGCGTTCATGATCGTCGGGAGACAACCCAAAGCGAGCGCAAGAACAGCCCCGCAGCGTCGCTTGGTGTGATCGTTCATGGTCCACCGATTTCCTGTGTCTCAGAAGCGGGTGAGGACCACGGCGATCCTCCCACCGGCCTTGGAAGGACTTGCATTCTATCGGGACAGCGCTGTTGGGATCAGCGGTTAGCGTCCTGTCGCTCATCTGTCTGAAAAATGACGGCTTGCGCCGTTTTCGTTTCTAGCAACTGCGCGATGTGCGATGCGGCGACGGCAGCCCCGTCGGTTGAACGCACGCGTGCGGCGTAAACATCGCATCGAGCACTGGCGGAGCGGTCCGAGAGCAGTCGACGAAGTGAATGCGCGAGCGATGACGCGTTGACCTTGCCCGGAAGCAGTGCGTCCCCGAGTCCCAGCGAATGAATTCGCTCGGCGTGGAAGAATTGATCGAACGCCATCGGGCAGATGAGCTGTGCGACGCCGCAGGCGACGGCGGCCGCCATCGTGCCGACACCACCGTGATGCACGATCACCGAGCACTGCGGAAGGACTTGGTTGAGCGGGACGTAGGGAAGCGTGCGGATCGACTGAGGAAGTTGATCGGGCACTTGTTCGGGAAACGACGTCGCGAGCACTCCCGGTCGCCCGAGCGTTTGGCAGGCGCGAACCGCATCAGCAAAGAAGGTTTTGGCGTGGCGGTTCGCCGTACCTGGCGTGAACAGGATCGAGCCTTCTTCAATCGCGAAGGTGTCGATTGGCGCTGGTTGCTGTTTGATTGACGGAAAACCGCAGGGGTGCCAGGAACCGAGCGACTCCGGGCGCCGGTCATCAAACCACGGTGGATACAGGGCGAGGACCAGATCGGGTGATAGCCACCACCGATCGAGTATGCGGCGAATCGGAGGGAGATTCAGGTCGCGACGAAGGCGGTTGACGTCCGGTGCCAACCAGCGGTCGAGCAGGAGGCGGTCGGTCACGTGGTAGGCTGCGGCGATCAGCCACGGTGGCCGTCGCGGCTCGAACCACCACGGTGATAACCGCGGCGGCTGCGAGGCACTGCGGACCATGACCGGTGAGAGGTGAATGCTCGCCAGCGGAGTTGCGGGGTCCCAGTCACGGTGGATCCGCGAGGCGAGGTCCAAAGGGTGCGCGACCAAGACCGTGCGTCCGGGCCGATGGAGCTGGCGAATCCGCTGGAAATGTTCCTGAAGGAAATGCCTCGACGCCATCGACAGAATCGCGCGCGCGCCGCGGAGCGGGCGCCAGATCGATGGGTCGGCCAGCATCGAATCGAACAGCGCCTGCGAGATCAACGCGTGGGGCTCGAGTCCAGATTGCTCGACGATTTCGGCGTAAGGTTCGGCGACCGAGATCGCGACATCAAAGCCGCGAGCCTTGAGCGCGACGCCGATTGCGACCATCGGATTGACGTCACCACGACTTCCGGGTGCGGAGAGGATGGCAATCGGCTTTGGCATTCCGCGTACTCATAGCTTTCGGCTCGTGCGATTGGGCTGAGGAGACCTCTTGCATTCACGCCTGGCGGTCGATTTCGTATTCGGCGATCTTCCGATAAGCGGTCGCACGGCTCACACCAAGTAGTCCCGCGGCTTCGGGGACATTGCCCCCGGATCGTTCCAACGCCTTGTGAATCAGTCGCCGCTCCCACTGGTCAATCCGCAGCGTGTCGAGATCGTCGATCCCGGCGTCGTGCAATCCAAGATCGCCGGGCAGGATCGCGGGGTCATCGGCCATCACGACGGCGCTATCGATCACGTTGCGGAGTTGGCGAACGTTTCCCGGCCACACGTACTTGAGCAGCCTTTGGCGGGCCGCCTCCGAAAGCTGCAGATCACGACGGTGATGCTCGATGCGAAAGTGCTCGAAAAAGTGATCGATCAAGACCTCGACATCCTCCTCGCGGTCCCTCAGCGGCGGGACCACCAATTCAAACACGCTCAGACGATAGAACAAATCCTCACGGAAACGTCGTTCTCGCACGAACTCCGCGAGATCACGATTGGTCGCCGCAATGACTCGAACGTCGACCAGCACTTGCTGAGTTCCGCCTACCGGAAGGAAAGGGTGGCCCTCCAAGATCCGTAGCAATTTGGCTTGGGCATCGAGCGTCAGTTCGCCCACCTCGTCGAGAAACAATGTTCCCGTGTGCGCTTGCTGGAACCATCCGGTGTGGTCGGCGTCGGCCCCGGTGAAGGATCCCTTGCGGTGACCGAACAACTGGCTTTCAACGAGGTCGCGCGGGATCGCGGCGCAGTTGACGGTCAACAGGGGACGGCCGTGCCGTGGGCTGGCCCGATGAATGGCTTGGGCGACCAGTTCCTTGCCAACACCGCTTTCGCCTCGAATCAAGACCGACCCACTGGCTCGCCCCACACGGGTGATTTTCTCCTTCAGACGACGGATCGGCGCGCTGTTGCCCACGATCTCATCACTATCGGCATTGCGATCGACGTGGCGGCGGTTGGCTGCCTTGAGATTTCCTCTCTCATTGGCTTTGGAAATCGCGACACCCAACAAGCGGCCGGAAGCTACGGCCAACTCGAAGTCATCAACTTGAAATCTCGATCGGAGTCGGTAGAGATGCAAGACGCCAACGATGGTATCGCCGGCCGCGAGCGCTACACAGATCGCGTCTGACCAATGATGCGGTTCGCCATCCGCTTCGGAGGATTCGTTGACCCAAACGGCCTCGCCATCGCGAAGCACACGCCGCGCCAAGCGGCGATCGAGCTTGAGGAACTCGGCCGCATCCTCGGGAACGACCCGCTGGGGCACCAACCGCCCGCCGCCGGCGTCGACGGAAAACCCAACGACGTCGGCGCGGGTGCGATCGCGGAGCAGGTCGATCGCGGCGTCCGTGACGTCGTCAACCCGATCGCTTCGCAAAAGGCTAAAGCTGAGTTGGTAGAGATCGAGCAGACGGTTGGTGAATGGGTGCTCGCGAAGACTGTTCAACGACGAAAGCGACGGATCGATCGACACCGACGAAGTCATGGGACGATCCAGCACGATCGTTTGCGAGTTGGAAGCGTCGGTTTGTTCGTCCCGCGGTGGCTCGACAAACTGGATGTCGGTGCCTCCGACGGTGATCACGCTGTCGTTCATCAGCATCGCGTGGTCCGTCTTTTGGCCGTTGACGAGTGTCCCGTTTCGACTGCCGGTGTCGCGCAGCTGCCAGGTCGAATCCTCGTGGTAAATCACGGCGTGAAAGCGACTGCTGACCGGGTCGGTCAATCGGATCTCACAGCTGTCACCACGACCAATGTGCATCGGACGATTCGGATCGAGCGGGTACTGTCGCCCCGATTGTGGCCCGGATCGAACGAGCAGATACGTGATCATGTTCCTGATTGCCATTACCCAGCGAACAAATGGATGAACGAGGATATGATAACGAGTTCATCGGATTCGAAGCCGCGTCGATTGAGCGGGAACATGACTCAACCTGAACACATCGTTTGGCACCCGCAGAGCGTTTCAAGGATCGATCGCGAACGCCGCGTCGGCCAGCGAGGAACGCTCGTTTGGCTGACAGGCTTGAGCGGTTGCGGCAAGAGCACGATTGCCAACGAGTTGGAGGGGTTGTTGCAGCGGCGCGGGGTGGTGACGACTTTGCTAGATGGTGACAACGTTCGGCACGCGCTGTGTGCACCGCCGTCGCTGCTGGTCGCGGAGCACGGGGAAGCATTTTCTAAGCGGTTCGGGTTGGGCTTTGGGCCGCAGGATCGTGAGGAAAACATCCGCCGAATCGCCTCGGTCGGCGAATTGTTCGTCGCCGCAGGGCTGGTTGTTTTGACGGCGTTTGTCAGTCCCTATCGCCGCGATCGCGATCGCGCGCGACGCCAGATCGAGGCCGCGGGTCAACGCGGTGATTTCGTCGAGGTGTTTGTGGATACGCCGCTGCAGGTCTGCGAAGCTCGTGATCCCAAGGGGCTCTACCGCAAGGCTCGGGCCGGAGAGATCGCGAATTTTACGGGAATTTCGGACCCCTACGAGCCACCGCTGACCCCCGAGGTCCGACTGGAATTTCGAGAGTCGGCGACGGCTGGGGATTTTGCCGAAACGATTCTCACCCATTTGGCCGTGGCCGGACGTTTGGCCGCACCGAGCTGAGTCTCGCCGGCGGGTGGTCGTGGCCGCGACGGCCCTCGCCGTGTGGTGGCATTGCGTTCACTCTCTGGCTGCGGAGCCATCCCTTTTGGCGTTGCAATGTTTGCGACGACCGATAGACTAGCGGCTTGGAATCATTGAATTACGAGAGAAATCGTTTATGACCATTGCAAAAGACAGGAAAGTGACGCTGATTGGCGAGTTCCGTCAATCGGACAACGACACGGGTTCGCCTGAAGTTCAAATCGCGATCTTGACCGAGAGAATCAATGGGTTGACCGAGCACATGCGGACGCATCGACGTGATTACGCATCACGTCGCGGGTTGCTGGGATTGGTCAGCCGTCGCCGTCGATTGCTCGACTACGTTCGTGGAGAGGATCCCCAGAGGTATCTCGATATCATCGGGACGCTCGGCATTCGTAAGTAGGTGGCGTAGCCGGTCGACGTCGACGGGGCGGCGTTCCGCTCAGTCGTCGACCGGATTGATTGCCCTTGGAGCAGGTTTCCGCGACTCGGATCATGGCGATTGGCTTCGTCGTCCGGTGTCGCATTTCTCGCGAAGCGTTTCTGTCTATTCGCTTCGCCCGCAACGGAGTGTTGCATGACGGTTCGCTATCTCCCCCCGCATCGGTTCTGATGGCTGGGTTGGTTCGTACCTCGCCTCGGGTGACCGTGCGACGAGGCGGACGTGAATCCGGTGATCCCACGGCGAGATCCGTTGATTTCGTTTTCGGTTTAGATGTGTGTCAAAGAAGTAGGTCGAAGGTAATCAAGGAACAGTAAAAGTGAATCAGCAGAAAATCAGAGTAGAGAAGAAGATTGGTAACGGGGTCTTGTCGTTCGAGACCGGCCAATTGGCCAAGTTGGCTGAATCGTGCGTGGTGACGCAGTACGGTGAGACGGTGGTGATCACGGCGGTCGCAACGGGCCAGCCTCGCGTGGGCCTCGATTTCTTCCCGTTGATGTGTGACTATCGTGAGCGATTGGCGGCGGCCGGGCGATTTCCAGGCGGTTTCCTCAAGCGGGAAGGTCGTCCGACGACCAAAGAGACGCTTTCGAGTCGATTGATGGATCGTCCGATCCGGCCGCTGTTTCCGACCGGATTCAACGACGAAGTGCAGATCCAGGCGATGGTCGCGGCCAGTGACCAGCAAAATGACGGCGACGTGTTGGCAATGAACGGTGCGGCGGTCGCACTGCACATCAGCACGCTCCCCTTCGCCGGACCGATCGCCTCGGTCCGGGTGGGAAAGGTCGATGGCAAATTGGTCGCGTTCCCGACGCATGAAGATTTGGAAGCGAGCGAGTTGGACATGATTGTCAGCGGCTCGCGGACGCAGGTTGCCATGATCGAGGGCTTCGCTCAGGAAATGCCTGAAGATGAAATGTTGGAGGCGATCCAGTTCGCCCATGGCATCATTCGCGAAGTGATCGAACTTCAGGAAGAGTTCTACCAAAAAGTGAACCCGACCAAACGGGAGTTCGTGGCACCGTCGGATGACGGGCTGATGCAGCGATTGCGGGATTCCTACTATCACGATTTCAAGAACGCCAAGCAGACCCACGGCAAGGCCGATCGGGCCGCGGCCGTGAGAGCTCTGCGTGAGCGTGCCATGGGCGAAGTGATTCCCGATCCCACCGCTCCCGGGGCAACGAGTGTCGAACGCTTCAAGCGGATGTGGCATGACCTCGAGGAAGTGGTGGTTCGCGATCTGATTTCTGCAGGAACCCGTCCCGATGGTCGAGACCACAATAGCCTTCGCCCGATCTATTGCGAAACCGACGTTCTGCCACGTGTGCATGGATCGGCTATCTTCCAGCGAGGCGAGACCCAGGCGCTGATCACAATCACGCTGGGTCCCTCACGAGACGAACAGCGGGTGGACGGCCTGCAGGAAGAGTTCAGCAAGAAATTTATGCTCGACTACAACTTCCCATCGTTTTCGGTGGGTGAGTGCCGGCCAATTCGTGGCCCCGGCCGACGCGAAATCGGACACGGATGCCTCGCCGAACGGAGCGTCGCCCCGGTGCTCCCATCGCCAGAGGAATTTCCGTACACGATTCGAGTGATCAGCGACATTCTCGAGTCCAACGGCAGTAGTTCGATGGCATCGGTTTGCGGTGCGACGCTCGGCTTGATGGCCGCCGGCGTCCCGATCACCAACCCCGTCGCCGGTATCTCGGTGGGGCTGGTCCGAAATTCGGAGGATGATTGGTGCCTGTTGACCGACATCCTTGGTGATGAAGATCACTTCGGTGACATGGACTTCAAGATCGCCGGAACTCAGAACGGGATCACCGGCATCCAGTTGGACCTCAAGGTCACCGGAATCAACGAAGACATCATTCGCGCCACGCTGAAGCAATCCCGCGAAGCTCGTATCGAGATCCTTCGCAAGATGCTTACGACGATCCCGCGACCTCGCCGTGAAACGGCCCCAACCGCTCCGCGTTTGCTCAGGACCAAGATCTCCCCTGACAAGATCGGCGCGTTGATTGGCCCCGGCGGCAAGAACATCCGAAGCATCCAAGAAAAAACGCAGACCGTCATCGAGGTCGATGATGACGGAACCGTCTTGGTCGCGAGCACCAATCGCGAGAATGCCGCCGAGGCAATGCGGCAAGTCGAAGCCTGTACCGCCACCGTTCAAATCGGCAAGATTTACGACGGCATCGTGAGTAGCATCAAGGACTTCGGCGCGTTCGTCGAAATTCTTCCCGGTCGTGACGGTCTGGTTCACATCAGTGAATTGTCGAGCGGTTACATCAGTAGCATCGACAAGGTAGTTGGCGTGGGCGATGCGATGAAGGTTCTCGTGATCGACGTCGATGAACACGATCGCGTGAAACTCAGTCGACGCAGAGCCTTGGAGGAACTGGGTCTCGAAGACGAGATGGCCGCCATGGTTTCCGAAGACGACCGCGGTGAACGCAGCGACCGTGGCGACCGGGGAGGTGAGGACCGACCGCGTCGCAGCGGCGGCGGTGGTGGTGGTGGGCGCGGGCGGGGAGGGGATC
>JBGTCJ010000413.1:0-6073 GCA_041748895.1 Pirellulaceae bacterium | reverse complement strand
GCAACTTGGCCGCGAAAGCCGAGGACGTGCGATTGTCAATTTGCTGAACCTTGAGGAGGGCGAGCAGATCGCGCAGTGCCTGGCTATTCGCGATTTCGACCAACCCGGCCACTTCGTGATGATGGCTACCACCGATGGCCTCGTGAAGAAAACTCCGCTCGAGCAGTACAGCCGGCCTAAGAAGGGTGGCATCATCGCGATTAAACTCCGCGAAGGCGACTCCCTAGTGGACGCCGCAGTCGTCGGTCCCGAGAACGAAGTCGTGTTGGTAACCGCCAGCGGGATGGCCATCCGATTTAACGAGAGCGACGCACGCCCGATGGGTCGAAACACGTCAGGCGTCAAAGGAATTCGCCTCTCCAAAGGCGACAGTGTCGTGGGTATGGTCGTTGCCGATCCCGACGCCACCCTGCTGACTGTCTGCGAGAAAGGTCACGGAAAAAGAACTTACTTTGGGCCCAACGCGATCGTCGAAGAAGCCGAGCTTCCCGATGCGGAGTCCAGCGTCGGTGAAAGCAATGGTGATGTCACGATCCCAGAAAACGGCGCAGTCGATGAGCCGTTGGAAGCTGACGATTCGCCGAGCAGTTCGGCCCGATACCGGACACAACGTCGAGGCGGGAAAGGTGTTCGAGACATCCGCACCAGCGCTCGAAACGGAAAGGTTATCTCGATCGTCCGCGTGACCGACGATGACGAAATTTTCATGATGACTGCCAAAGGAAAGATCCAGAGGATCGCTGCCGCAGACATCAGCATCATTGGCCGCAATACACAGGGTGTGCGCATCATGAACCTCGACGAGGGCGATACCCTAGTCGCCGTTGTACGCGTTCCTCCCGAAGACACGACCGACGCCCCCGCGGTCGGAAATCTCCCCCAACCCGCCGAAGAAACGGCAGAGGATTAGCACCGAACATGTTTGTCGTCGCGGTTCACTTTCACATCAAGCCGGAGTTCGTCGATGCGTTCCATGAGACGATCCTGCGACAGGCGTCGAACTCGGTAGCACTCGAACCCAATTGCATCAGCTTCGACGTTTGCCGAGACCCCGCCGAGCCCACGCACTATTTCCTCTATGAAGTCTATACGGACGCGGCGGCGTTCGATTTCCATCGAACGACCGACCACTTTGCCCGATTCAGCGAGACGGTTGCGCCGATGGTCGCCAACAAAGAAGTGATGACCTTCCAACGCATCCCACCGGTGGTCTGATTCATGGGCATCTGGTGGCTGGTGTTCGGTGCCACGACGCTGATTCTTGTTGCCGTCCTGTGGTTCCGGCTCCACGCGCTGTTGACGCTCTTGGCCGCCGCCCTGTTGGTCGCTGTGCTCACGCCTCGCTCGGCGATCGAGCGGTTCGCGGGCGAGGAGGTCGCGGCCAATCGAATGAATCAGGCCGCCGCCGACAAACTAGTCAAAACCATCGCACCAACCCGATTGGCCGAGGCGTTTGGGCAAACCGCCGGTCAAGTCGGAATCATGATCGCCTTGGCCAGCGTCGTTGGCATTTGTCTCATGGAAAGTGGTGCCGCCCAGTCGATTGTCGGTGCGATGCTGAGAATCAGCGGCGTTCGGCGGGCACCCGAGGCGCTCGCGCTCAGCGCCTTCGTGCTCAGCATCCCGGTATTTTTTGACACGGTTTTCTACCTGATGGTGCCGCTGGCACGCTCACTGCGGCGACAGGTCGGTAAGCACTATGTCCTCTACCTGATGGCGATCATGGCCGGTGGATCGATCGCGCACTCATTGGTCCCCCCTACGCCGGGGCCGTTGCAAGTCGCGGCACTACTGAAGATCGACATTTTGACGATGATGGTCGCAGGGCTCGTGATCGGAGGATGCAGCAGCTTCGTGTCGCTTTGGGCGGCGCGGGCAATCGATTGGTGCACCGACGTTCCGCTCCGCGACTTGACCGACACGCCCGCCGAGCATCCGGCCGAAGTCGATCCCCGTCAGCCACCTGCCGATGCCTCGCGCGACGGCGGTGCCGAGCGACTGGACGACGTGTCGCGAACGTTGCCCCCGCTCTGGTTTTCGCTTTTGCCTATTCTTGTCCCTGTGCTGTTGATCAGCCTGGGCGCGGTGAGCGAACTGCTTCGCGAATCGCTTTCAGCACAAGCGGCAAGCGTGATCGCGCTTGTATCGCACAAGGACGTGGCAATGGGGATCGCTGTCGTGATCGCGCTGGGCCTGCTGCGTTACACGCCCGAATCTCACGACCGCGGAGGAGTGATTCCTCGCGCCTTGTCCAGTGGCGGGCAAATCATCCTCATCACGTCGGCCGGTGGTGCCCTCGGCATGATGCTACGACAAGCCGGAATCGCATCGGCAGTCAGCGAACTGGTGGTCGACGTTCCTGGGGCGATGCTACTGGTCGTCGTGTTTTTGGTCACCGCCTCGATTCGCACTTTGCAAGGCAGCGCTACCGTTTCGATGATCACCGCGGCGGGCGTGTTGCAGGGATTGGCCGACGTGGAGAATTTGCCATTTCACCCCGTCTACCTTGCGATGGCCATCGGCGCGGGAAGCAAGCCGATTTCGTGGATGACCGACAGTGGGTTTTGGATCATCTGCAAGATGAGCGGGATGACCGACCGAGAGGGATTGCGGGTTATTTCGCCGATGACGATCGCGATGGGGTTCTCGGCGTTGTTCTTCACGCTTCTTTTTTCCTGGATCTACCCAGCCGTCTGATCAAATCGACATGAAGCCCATTGCGTTTGCCGGAGTCGCTGACAAGAACCCCTCGCTCTTTCGTCGACTGCGCGTCGCACTGGGCGACCCGGCGGCATGGATTGATTTCGACGGAAAACGGATCGCGCTGGTTCGCGACATCGAACAAGAACGTGTTGGACAGCACGCCACGGTCGATGAAGTCGTGAGCCCGAGTTTGTTCTCGCCGGCGGGCGGCCTCGATCCCGACCGGGAGACCGCAACGGCGCAGGCGCTCGCTGAGTTGATCCGACGTCACGGAGCGACCGAGGTTTGGGTCGATCGTACCTTTCCCTACATTTTCGCTCACCACGTTCTGGCCGCGGGGATCGTGATCCACTACGACCCCGAGCAAGGCGTCAACGACCGACGGACCAAAACGGAATCGGAACTGGAGTCACTCGCCGCCGCGCAGAGTGTTACCGAATCGGTCATGCAGCGGCTTTGCAGCACGGTCGCGATGGCAAGCGCCATCGCGGATGGGACGCTCTTTCATGACGGCGCACCGCTTACTAGCCAACGGGTCAGGACGATCGCGGCTGAAGCGTTTCTGCAACTCGGTTACACGATGCCGCACGGTGCGATCGTTGCCACAACCCCCGATGTCGGTGATTGTCACCATGCCGGCGAGGGGCCGCTCAAGACCGGCCAGAGCATCGTGATCGATCTATTTCCACGTTGCGAAGCCACTCGCTACTGGGGTGATTGCACGCGAACGGTCGTTCATGGCACCCCAAGCGACGCCGTGGTCGCGATGCATCGCGCGGTCATCGAGGCCAAGGCAGCGGCCTGCCAATCCTTGGTGACGGGCCGCACGGCGGCGTCGGTGCACGAGGCTGCGAATAAGGTCCTCACCGAGAATGGATTCCCGCTGTCACGAGGGATCGTTACCGACCACGCCTCGATTCAACACGGCACGGGGCACGGCATTGGGCTCGACCTCCACGAACCGATCCTGCTTGACGATGGCGGTGGCGAGATGCTCGAGAATGAAGTCTTCACGGTCGAACCAGGACTCTATGGTCGAAAAGTGGGAGGCGTCCGAGTCGAAGACATGTTGGTCGTTACCCGCGACGGACCCCAAAACTTCAATCGCCTCCCCGACACCCTTGACTGGCGAACCTAAAGAATCGCGGCACGTTGCTTATCGCTGGCACGCAAAGGATTCGTAATCGATCCGCTCGGCTGGAGAGCGGTGGCGATGGGATTTGATCAAGCGACCGTGATGCAACAGAAACGTGCCAGGCATCTGAAATCCGTCGCCCACCAATTTGCCGACTCCATGACGATGGATGATCGCTGCCACGAAACCTCGCCACCAGACCGTTGGCCCCAGCAGCTCCCAAAATCCGCCGCGGCTGAGCTGGTAAGCGCGGAAGAGCCGACTGTCGGGGTCGCTGATCTGAGGGCAATCGCCGAGCGAATAGCGATCCAACATGGACCTCCCCTGATCAACGGAGCCCATGTGCACCACCACCGGCAGAACGCCAGCCCTGCTGAGTTGCGGTCGCACCGCTTGCAAATCACTGAGTGTCTCTCGACAAAAGGTGCAGCCCGCGTGACGGATGAAAATTAGCAGCACGGGTTGCTCGCGACTCAGATCCGCTAGTGATCGGCCGCCCTCGACCAACGGCATCGCGTTGGCCTGGTCGAACGTCCAATCCGATACAGCCGATTCGCCCGCCCCAATCAAACGCAACTGCGGATCGTTCGCGCGGCGAAACGAGTAAAACAGAATCATTCCGAACGGCAGCCACCAGACCAGATCATTGGCCAGGATCGTGATTCCCCAGGCCCAAGGGAGCTCGCCACGGATCGCGGCAGCCGCGAAGCCAATCGGACCCAAAACCTTACCTAGCAAACCGACTGCCACGATCGGCCAGTGCCGCATCGGGTCACTCGCGGCGATCCAGTATCCAAAGCCAAAGACCGCCACCATCATCCCCACGCACTGCCAAATGCTCGGATAGGGAGGCGGTTGGATTCCCGACAGACTGAAAATCGCCGCGGGAAAGAGGATCACCCACGCTCCCCAAACCCAGTTGTAGATCGCCGCCGCTTTGAGGACCGCCGTCATCCAGTCCGGTGTCGACTCCGCGGCGCCATCGGACTGAGGATCGTTCATGGCGTCGATCTTCCCATGACCATCACAAACCTTTGGGGCGTACCACGTCGCTGGCCAAACCGACCTTTTCCAGAAGCGAGATCACCCACCATGACATGTCCAGCTCCCACCAGCGGTGCCCGTGCCGTGCCGATCGAGGTTGGGCGTGGTGATTGTTGTGCCATCCTTCGCCGTGAGTCATCATCGCCACCAACCAATGATTGCGGCTGTTGTCTCGTGTGTCGTAGTTGCGATAACCCGCAACGTGCGTGAGCGAGTTGACCGCCCAAGTACCGTGCAGCACAAATACGGTTCTCACGGCAACCGCCCATACATACCAACTCGCCGCATAGCGAAGGGCTTCTGCGCTACCGCCGATCCAGTAGCCGTAGGCGGCACCCGCCACGGTGATCAAAATGGCGTGAGCGACAAACACGAAGAACCACCCCTGATACCGTTCCATCCGAAGATAGAACGGGTCACGCAACAAGTCGCGCACGTATCGCTCGTAGTGACTCGTCGTGTCGAGATCACGGTGGCGGTAAATCACCCAACCGACATGCGCCCAGAGAAAACTGGCCAGCGGTGTGTGCGGATCGGGTTGATGATCGCTGTGCTGGTGGTGAAGCCGATGAATGGCGACCCACCGCGCGGGACTGTCCTGAAGATTGCACATCCCGAGCGTCGCGAACGTGTGCTCGAGCCACTTGGGGCACGTGAAGCCACGATGTGTTAGTAAGCGGTGGTACCCGATCGTGATTCCGAGCATCCCGAAAAAAAAGTGACCCAGAACGGCCAACACCAACCCAGACCAAGTAAAAAGCCAAGGGATGAAGGCCATCGCCGCGACGACGTGAATGAAGAGCAATACCGACGCGTAGGTCCACACCAATCTCGGCGGTTGGGTCGCGTCAGGGTAGGGAACCCGCGACGCTGGCCCTACCGGCTCGAGATCGCTCGGTTCGGAATCGATCAAGTTCGGATCCGTTGTCGAAGGATCAGAGACAATGGCCATGCTGTGCACCCGAATCTACAAATGGATCTGTCGGTACCAGAGTACTTGAGGCGAGAGTCTAACCGTACCGCCCGGCGCAACGCATCACCAACTCAGGCGAAACAAACACGAAAAAACCGCTGGCGACCAAAAAACTCGCCAGCGGTTCGGTGTGGATTGTGGAGGGTGGCAAAAGCTGGACGCGACCCCCCCGTCGACCGTGAAGGCCTACTTCTTCTTCTTGCCCTTCTTGTCGTCGG
>JBGTCJ010000412.1:0-6573 GCA_041748895.1 Pirellulaceae bacterium | reverse complement strand
TCGGTGTGGCCTTGTTCGCACCGATCGCGGGACCAACGGACGCTGGTCGCCCGGGCGCGGGTCTCGCGGGCGCCGCCTGACGAGCGGCCCTGCGCGGACGAACCTCCGCCGTGTTCGGATCGGATTGTGCGGGTGCTTGTCCCAAAACCCCCTGGGACGGCATCGACCAGATGCCTGACCCGGTCAAAAGCATGAACAGCGCCGCAAAACGGACGCGACGAAAACGATCGCACATGGGGGCAACACTCCGAGAGCGAGAGGAAAAGGCGGGACGCGCAGCAGCGGTGAGCGACCGACAAACGGCCGGCCACCATCATAGTCAGCTTCGAATACCCGGGGAACCTTGCGGTCACGAGCATCCGTTACGGTGATTTGACATTCGAATCCACCCATTTTCGATTGAGCAGCCAAACCATCAATCCCTTCTGCGCATGCATTCGATTGGCGGCCTGTCGGATCACATCGCTTCGCGGCCCGTCGATCACGCCGTCGGTGATCTCCTGACCGCGAATCGCTGGCAAACAGTGCAGCACGCGGGCATGACTGGGGGCGGTCTTCATCAGCTTCTCATCGATCCGGTAATCGGCGAAGATTTCCCTTCGCGCCGCCCGCTCGGCCTCCTGCCCCATGCTCGTCCAAACATCGGTGTAAACGGCATCGGCATCCACGACCGCCTCGTGCGGGTCGAGCGTGCGGTCGATGCGGGCGCAGGGGTACGCCGCGCGAATGCGGTCGAGCCACGCATCGTCGATCGTGTAACCGTCGGGGCACGCGAGTGTGAACCGCATCCCGAGCATAGCGCAAATGAGGGAGAGTGACCGGGCGACGTTGTTCCCGTCACCCACGAACACAAGGTGCTTGCCCGGCAAGGACCCGAGCGACTCCTCGATCGTCATCACGTCAGCGATCGCTTGGCAGGGATGGCTCAAATCGGTCAAGCCATTGACGACCGGTACGACATCGAACGACGCAAGCTGCTCGATGCATTCGTGCGCCTTGGCACGACACACGATCAGGTCAACGTACTCACCCAGCACGCGGGTGAAATCGGCAACCGACTCGCGGATTCCCCAACCGACGTCTTCCCCAAGGAACAGGCTGGCACCACCCAACTGCGCCATCCCCGACTCAAAGCTGACGCGCGTTCGCAGACTCGGCTTTTCAAACAGCAGCGCGAGTACTCGCCGCTCCAGTACCGGCGGGCGATCACCTTGGATCAAACGGCGTTTCAGCTCCGCGGCAGTCATCAAGATCCTGCGGAGGTCGTCGGGAGAAATGTCAAACAGGGTTCGAAGGTGTTGCATCGTTCAAAAACCAAAAAACCGATGGGCATTGTACCGCGATTGGCGTCGGGTTTATCGTGTCCCGCAGATCTTCTATTGATCCTTGCGGATCTCCGTTCCCACCCCACTGGTGGTGTAAATTTCCAACAACAGTGAGTGCCGAAGCAATCCGTCAACAATGTGAACCTTGCCCACTCCACGCTCGAGCGTTTCGAGGCACGCTTCCACCTTGGGAATCATTCCTGAATCGATAATCCCCTCGGTGATCAGATCTCGGGCCTCGCTGGCAGTCAGCGAATGGATGATGGTCGACGGATCGTTCTTGTCACGACGAACGCCATTGACGTCCGACAGAAAAACCAACTTTTCCGCCCCGAGCGCCTGAGCAACGGCCATCGCCGCGGTATCGGCATTGACGTTGAGATGCTCCCCCATCGGCCCCTCGCACATCGAAGGGATCACGGGGACCTGGTCGGTGTACGACAGCCCTTCAATCACATCGCGATCGACCCGGGTCACATGTCCGACAGCACCGAGGTCCTCGCCGTCGGGCGTCGCCAATTTTTCTCCAAACAGCACATTGGTCGTCTCAAAGGAAAGGTTGATCGCGCGTCCACCGAGCGATTCAATTTCCTCCGTCAATTGGCGGTTGAGGTCGCCAGCCAAAACGCGCTCGACAATTTCAAGCGTCTGCGGATCGGTCACTCGCCTGCCGCGGATGAACTTTGCGGCGATCCCGGCCTGCTGGAGCGCCTGGTTGATCGCCTTTCCGCCGCCATGGACCACGACGGGCCGCATTCCGACGGTTTCCATGAAAACGATGTCCAACAGGATGTGTCGCCGCGCGTCTTCATCCTCCAGAAGGCTTCCACCGAGCTTGATGACGGTCGTCTTCCCGCGAAACTTGCGGATCCATCCCATCGCTTCGATGAGGGTATTGGCTTTGGCAATGGCCTCTTGCACGCTGATCAAATCCTGACGGTTTGGGCTGTCTTCTGGGCGGGAAAAACCGATCACTGTAGAGTGGTCACTCGGCTGGTGTCAATCAATGACGCGGAAATGCAAGAGCTGGAAAACCTGATGAAAAATGATGATCTTGGCATCGAACGACTCGCCCTCATCGGTGGTGGGAAGATGGGACGGGCGTTGATCGATGGGATCACGTCGGCCGGCGTGGTAGCGGAATCGTCGATCGTGGTCGTCGAGCCCGACAGCGGCGCTCGCCAGTGGTGGACGAAACACCACCCCCAATGCCCGGTGGTCGATTCGATCGCCGAATCCATCGCGGGTGCCGAGGTCGTGCTCTTGGCGGTCAAGCCCGACGTGGTTCCATCAGCCATTGGCCAGGGTGGTGATCGTTGGCCCGGGCGACTGCTGCTTTCGGTCGCCGCCGGAGTCACCTTGCAACAACTCTCGAGCTGGCTCTGTTCGACTCGGGTCGCTCGCGTGATGCCCAACACGCCTTGTCTGGTCGGCGCGGGCGCCACGGCTTACTGCTTCGCCGATGGCGTGACGGCCGTCGACCGCCGGCGGACCAGTGGCCTGCTCTCAGCCGTCGGGATCGCGGTCGAGGTCGCCGAAAAGCAGATGGACGCGGTGACGGGACTCAGCGGAAGTGGCCCAGCCTACGTCTGCGTGATCATTGAAGCGCTGGCCGATGGCGGCGTGGCGGCCGGACTGCCGAGGGATCTCGCGATGCGGTTGGCGACCCAAACCGTGCTCGGGACCGCTCGGATGGTTGCCGAAACGAACCGACACCCGGCCGAGCTCAAGGACGCCGTGGCCAGCCCCGGTGGGACAACCATTGCCGGGCTCCGAGCCTTAGAACAAAATGGGCTCAGGTCCGCGCTGATCGAAGCCGTCGTGGCCGCGGCGCAGCGGAGCCGCGAGCTCTGCTGAATCGCCGTCGATCCCATCCGTATTGCCACCACCCCTTACCCATCATCGGTCCCAACGTTCCATGGACGCCCCGATTGTCAAAGTTGATGACAAGCACCTGCCGCTTTACCGTGTCGTCTGGGTTGCCGACTTGCCCCATTTTTGTGGCGAAGAGGATTGTCAACGCGAGGGACAATACGAAATCCGACTCGATGTCGATGATTCCATTTGGACGAGCCACCGCGGACGTGACATCGTCCTCAAGGCCTTGACCGCCTGGTGCGGAGACCCCGGCGGCGATCCACACGCCGAAGACGAACCGCCATGGGACTGAGACGGACACACCCGGTCGAAATCGCCGCTACCTGCCGAAAGCCGCCTCGTCTTCGGTCACAACGCCATCGCCATTGCGATCGAGGTTGTCGAACAGAGGCCAGAGGTCTTTGGGTACTTCGACCTTGGTGAGCTTTCCATCACGATTGGTATCCAGCGCGCGGAACTTGGTGAGTCTTGCCGCTAGCGCCGCGTCGTCCGCCGACTGCCCGCGGCTCTGCCTTTGCGGTGCCTGCTGGCCGACCGCCGCTCGCCGACGATCGATGGGTATCGCGTAATGGAAATAGCCGATCATCATCTCTTCCCATGTCTGATCACCCCACCGGACCGTCGCCAGAGGATCTGGATTGTTGAGATTTGAGGCACTGTTGTCAAAAACGGCTCTGCCCAAAATGCTGGTGCCCGGCGCCATTGCGATCGGCTCAGCCAGCACGTACGTCGTCTGCCAGTTGAAGTCGTACTGCGGGATATCCAGTAGCACCCGGCGTTTCCCAGAGCCCTCGGGCGGGTCGAGTTCGTACCGATACGACTTTCCGCGGACATGCATGTGAGGGCTCATCCCGAGCAGCAGCGCTGACTCGCGAATCGTTGGACTCGTCGCGTAGACCACATGATTGCGGTCACCAGGCGGAATGTTCAGTCGCGTCTGCAGCGCGCTGCTCGTGATCACCTCGTGTGTGATCTCGTCGGGATCAGCGAACACTAGACCGAGCCGACTCTGATCTTCCTGCGGCGTCCCAATGGGCGTGTAGTGAATTTGAAAAATCAATTCGCTCCCCTGCGGGATCCGCTTGGCCATGCCCGCCGGCCAGGCTTCGTGTCTCGCACCCGGCACGTAACCGACCAGGAACCCGCGTGCCGCATCGAGCCCACCACCGGAACCTCGCGGACGCGCGAAGGCCAGAATGTGGTGGACGACCTGACGGTTGCCCGGTTGCAACTCGGCCGCCTCCAACCAGAGGTCCTCCGCGTTGTCGAGATCGACCTTGAAGTACTGGTACTTCACGGCCCCCTTGGCGGGAACGACGAACGGTTTTTCACTGATCGGAATCACGCGATCCGGCTCACGAGGCAATTGCCAATGGGTCGTGAATGTCGGCATCGGTGGCGTCTTGGCTAAGTCGCCTGCGGGGGCTCCGGCTTCTGCCCAGGCGTAAAGAACTTCCTTCTCCGCCTCGGGCATCGTGCGGTCGTTGGAGAATTCTCCGTGCTCGGGTGAGGCATGCCACGGAGGCATACGCCCCTCGCGCACGACCTCGGCCATCATGTCGGCCCAACCGGCAACCTCCTCGGGATCCGCCATCGAAAACGGAGCGATCTCGCCATCGCGATGACACTCGGTGCAGCGGCGGTGAAGGATCTCAGCAACCTGGCCCGCGTAAGTGATCTCGGCTCGGTCTTCCACCGGCCTGCGACGGCCGATGATGCAGCCAACGCTACGCGTCACCGGAACACTGACCGCTTCCGCGTCGAGCGATTCTTCAATGGCGATTCGGAGGTCCTCGCGGGTTGCGGCGTCTCTCGCGTACCCGATCCCATAGCGATCATCGATCCGGCCCCAGTAGCGGAGCGTGCCATCGCTGCCAAAGAGGAAGACTTCCGGTGTCCGCTCGGCACCGAGCCGATCGGCGAATCGGTTCCCGGGATCGACCAGAATCGGATACTCGATCTTGCCGCGATCCACAAACGCACCGATCTTCTGAAGCGAATCCTGCCGGTTGCTCATCACGCCGACCACCCGAACCCCTCGATCTCGAAAATCCCGGTCAAGCTCGGCGAGCGTCGCGGCGTAAAGCTTCGCCAGCGGACATTCGGTACCCAGAAATGCGACGACCACCATCGAGCCCGGACCGCTTTCGGACCGGTCACCACTGGTCACCTCACTCCCCGGATCGAGTCCCTGGGTGAGTTCCCCTAGCGACCACAATCGGCCCCGATGGTCCTTCAAATCGAGCCGATCGAGACTCAAATCTTGAGGCGGCGCCGCATCGGCTGTCGCGCCACGGAGAGCTACGAAAACGAGGCACCCCACGATGCACAGAAAACCTCTCAGCCGATCTCTCATCACGCCACCCTATCCCTTCGCCGGTTTTTCCTCAGTTCGATACATCTCGCGCCACGGCAGCTGAATCCCGCCATCGATCGTCAACGTACTGCCGGTCACGTATTCGCTCGCCGGGTCGCAGAGAAAGGCAACCCCGCGACCGATCTCCTCGGGTCGCCCGAGGCGTCCCCAAGGCAGCAGAGAACCCTGTTGTTGCAGCGTTTCTTCACTGAAGAATTTTCGCTCTCCCGGTGTGTCGATCCATCCTGGATGAACGATGTTGACGCGGATGCGGTACTGTGCCAATTCGACGGCTGCAGTCCGCGCCATTTGGTCGATCGCTGCCTTGGCCATGTTGTAGGCCATCGCGCCGGGGATCGCCATCACGGCGTGTGGACTGCTCACCACAACCACACTCCCGCCGTTGCCCGCCTCGACCATTCGTCTGGCGGCACTGCGGACCAAGTGGAATGCGCCCCACATCGTGACATTGATGGTGCGTTGAAAACCTTCGAGGTCCGCATCCAACATCAAATGCCGATCGCTGTAGGCCGCGTTGGAAACGACGATATCGACCCCGCCCAAACGCTCGATCGACTCGTCGACGAATTGTTCCACGCCATCCTGCTCGCCGACATCGGCGCGAATCGCGTGTGCCTCGACACCCTCTTCGCGACAAATCTCACAAACGTCATTCGCTTCGCCGGCGCTGCTGAAGTAGTTCACCGACACGTGCGCGCCACGCTTGGCCAACTCGATCGCGATCCCGCGACCAATGCCTCGTGACGCGCCCGTAACGATGGCTCGCTTGCCCTCAAGCGGCCGCGGCATTGCGCGGGGCTTGGGAGCCGCGCTCGGCTCGGGTGCGGTGTGACTTGACATGGATGCTGACTTTCTCCAACAACAAGTAATCCCAGGGGACCAACGAAGATCCCGAGGGTGAAACCATCCGACCGAAAAGCCATCTTAGCGAAAATATCGCGTCGGTTAGCTCAGTTAGGGTAGTATGCACGCTGTGGCCAGTGCCGCAAACGC
>JBGTCJ010000411.1:0-6774 GCA_041748895.1 Pirellulaceae bacterium | reverse complement strand
CATCCGGCAGCCAGCGCCGGCGCAAAGCCACGGGCCGCGGTGCCCAGGGGATAGTTGGACGGAAGGATCTGCGCCGAGACACCAATCGGCTCCTTCAGCACGAGGGACAAAACGCCCGGCGGTTGAGGCATCCGGTGAGCGCGTCCTGAGTCGCGAGGATTTCGAGTTCGCGGTTCTTTCGACTGATCTCGTCTTTGCTGCTTCGCAACATCGCCAGCATCGTTTCGAGTTCTGCGCGGTGTTCCTCCATGTGGGTCACATCGCGAAGCGTGACCAGCGCTCCGCGATGGCGGCCATCGGTTGCTTGGATTGGCGCCGAATTGATCGAAAAGATGCATTCCCGATCGTCTTGGAGGCGATACCGGAGCATTTGTTCGGTCTGTGGTTTTCGCTCGCGAATGGCGCGGCTCCACGGATAGTCGTCAATCCCGTGGTGGTCGTTGCATATCCAATTGAGCGTGCCGGCATGCTTGCCGGCCAGCTGTTCGGACGGGACCCCAACCGTGTCGGAGAACGCCCGGTTGGCGAGAATGATTTTTTCGCTTTCGTCGAGCACCAGGAGGCCTTCCGCCAAAGTGTCCAGCGCGGATCGGACGCGATCCGGGACCACTTGCACGGCGTTGAAAAGTCTCAAAACGCGGGCAACGATCAGGAAGAAAATTCCCAACCCGGTCACGACAAAGAACCCGATCAAGCGAAACATCGGGTGATGAATCATTCGGCTTAGCAGGCCGTCGTCGGATGAGACAAAAGCGAATTCGATCTGACCCCAAGGTCCTTCGCCGAGGGAAATCGGCACCTCGATCACTTGGACCGAATGGTCTTCGGAAGACAGGCGCCACGCTTCGTCGTGGGGGCCTGAATCCGCGTGCACGCGTCCGCCATGTGAGCGGACCACGGCGGTCAGCAACCCGGCATCGCGATCGACCTCACGCCGTAGGATCGACGTGAGTTGGGACCACTGGCCGCTTTGGATCATCGTCGCCGAGATGGTGGCCAAAGTTTCACACCGCGCAGAGCGTGCCCGGCTCTCCACCAGCCTGGCGTCGGGAATGAACCCCAGCCACTGACAGCCGAGGATCAGCCCGGCGCCGACGCAGACCAGCCCGACAGCCAATCGAAGCGATGCGAAGTAGACCTTGCCCAATGGACTCAAGTGCTCTCGGTGGGTGATGCAAATGCAGAACGCTATCCCCAACTCTTGCTCACCCGGGCAGGGAGACGGTGAGTCAGCCGCGAAAACGGTGAAAGTGCCGAGACGAGACCGGTGTGCGTTGCGATTATTCCGCCGCAATCGGTTCTTCCGACGTGCACAGCCTGAGCTCGGAGACGGCGGTCAATGGCATGGAAGAACAGGTGGCTTGGCCGCCACGGGTCGGATCGAAGGGATGCCGGCTACCGGTGGGCCGTTGGTGAGCAGGATCGCGATGAGGTAGACTCGCCTGCGACTTCTGGCGGGGGCTTGCGATCCAGTAGGCTGTTTGGGTTCGGATCGAGGGGAAGCGGACGGATGGATTTCACGGCGATAGATTTTGAGACCGCTAATTATCGGCGTGACAGCGCGTGCCAACTCGGCATCGTCGTCGTTCGCAATCGTTGTCTCGTCGAGCGACGAGTTTGGCTGATACGCCCGCGGCCGCTTCATTTCGAACCGGGAAACATCGCGATCCATGGGATTCAACCCAGCGATGTTGAAGGTCACCCTGACTTTGGTGGCCTTTGGCCAGAGATCCAACCGTACCTCGAATCGACCTGTTTGGTCGCGCACAACGCGTCCTTTGATCTGGGCGTGATGAAGGCTTGCGCGCAGGCCAACGCGATCCGATTGCCGCTGCTTTCCTACACCTGCACGCGCGCGATTGCTCGCGCCGCGTGGCCCGGGCGACGCGGTTATGGCTTGCGGCCGCTCGCCGATTGGCTGGGAATCCGATTCAACCATCATGACGCCCTGGAGGACGCCGTCGCATGCGCCCGAGTCCTGTTGGCCGCGTCGAACAGCTGTGGCGCTGACGATCTTGATTCGCTCGAGCGGACACTGCAACTGAGGCGAGGCAGCGCGGACCCGACTCGGTGCATCGGGCCGCGACGAGCCGGTGCCGCAGGGTCACGACCCGCTCGCAACCCTCCAGTGACCGGATCGCTAGCGAGGGACGGGAACGGACCGCGGGAACCAACGATCGATTGGCAAAGAATTCTCATTCGTGCCGATTTCGTCCGACCCTGGGCCGGAAAACGCGTTGCCGTGACCGGACAGTTAAGCGGGATTTCCGCTGCCCAGTGCGAACGGTTGGTGACACGATTGGGTGCCACGTTGCAAAGGAGTGTGACCGACCAAACGGAGCTATTGATCATCGGGACAGCGGACCAGCGGACCGCTCAAGCCCAAGCCTCTCGAGTTCAGGCGGTGAGAAGTGTTGAGCAGCAGCCGGCGATCGATGGGAATCGTGCGGGCGGACCGATCGAGATCTGGGATGAGCAACGGTTCCTCGCATGGTTGATGTCGCGATTGACGGCCGATCCTGCCGAAAGCGTCGTTACCGGCAGTCAGCGTTCGCAGCGTTGGGAGCGATCCGATGCAGCCGGATGATAGTCGGACGGTCATATTGCTGCACGGCCTGCTGCGGACGAGGCGGTCGATGTGGAAGATGGAGCGAGCGCTGCGCGCAAGTGG
Source organism: Pirellulaceae bacterium (assembly GCA_041748895.1). GTDB lineage: Bacteria > Planctomycetota > Planctomycetia > Pirellulales > Pirellulaceae > UBA6163. Next base: position 4,103 of record JBGTCJ010000411.1, on the reverse strand, counting down.
TTGGAAATCGGTTGAGCGATTCGGGTACCGCAGCACTTGCGGATCGATCTCCCAGCACTCCGCCGCCCTTCGCAGCTTCGTCGAGGACTTGGGCGATCGGACTCGGTTGAGCTTTGTCGGTCACAGCATGGGGAATATCGTGCTACGCTGCGCGATCGGCGACTGGCAGAGGGATTCCGACCGGATGGGGGTGTTGTCGCGACTCGATCGGATCGTGATGCTCGGCCCGCCCAATCAGGGAGCGATCATCGCTCGCAAGCTTGCTAGAACTGGGGTATTCGGTTGGTTCGCCGGTCCCGCGGCGATGGAACTTGGCCCAGACTGGGAATCGATTCGAGAGAGGTTGGCCATTCCGCCTTGTCCGTTCGCCATCGTCGCGGGCGATCTCTCCGAAAGGCGGCTCATGAATCCGTTGGTCACTGCCCCGAGTGACCTGATTGTCAGTGTCGAGGAGTGCGGATTGGACGGGGCGGCCGAACGGATTTCCTTTCCCATCGCCCACGCGCTTTTGACCGTTGATCGCCGGGTGATCGAGTACGTGATCGGATTTCTGGGAAGTCAGCAACTCAGCGTATCGCAGCCTCTACCGGTCGGTCACTCGACGGAAAATCGATGAATCGTCGTTTCCTTCATCGTTTCGCCGGGCCGCAGCAGCGTCGATGCAAACGAAGGAATGTTGGGCGCGTTGGGTGGGTGTTGAGTTTCGAGACAAAAAGCCTCGTGACCGCCGTAGCCTCCCGAGCGTTCGTTGCCGGGTAGGTGATTCGCCGTGTAGAGCTGCATCGCGGGCTGTGTCGTGGCGATCTGCATCACGCGACCCGACTGCGGATCGACGACCTTCGCGGCTTCGCGGAGCACACCCGGTTCTCCCCGCACGACGTAACAGTGATCGTACCCTTTGGTTGCAGGAAATCGATCGATCCGCTCGCCGATCCGAGTGGCCGAGCGGAAATCGAGCGGTGTGCCGGTGAGGTCAACAAGCCTTCCTGTCGGGATCAGGTCGCCGTCGACGTCGAGCGAGTAATCGGCGTGGATGGTCGCGATGTGATCCAGTGCGGTGCCGCTGCCGGCGCCGCGCAAGTTCCAGTAACTGTGATTGGTCAGGTTGACGTGGGTTGGAGCATCGGTGGTGGCGGAAAACACGATCTTCAGCTCGTCGTTCTCATTCCAACTGTAATCGGCGGTCGCGGTCAGGGTGCCCGGATAACCCTCCATCGCGTCGGGACTGACGAGCGTAAAAATCACGCCGGCGGTATCGGCTTTTTGATAGGTCTCGGCTTCCCACATTAGGTGGTCAAAGCCGACGGCGCCACCGTGAATGTGGTGCTTGCCCGAGTTGGTCGTCACTTGGTAGTCTTGGCCATCGATCGTAAATTGTCCCAGCGCGATGCGGTTGCAGAACCGTCCGATCGTTGATCCGAAGTGGGGATGGCGATCCAGATAGGGTGGAAGCGTATCGAACGACAAGTTGACGTTGGCGAGTTTTCCATCGCGGTCGGGAACGTTGACATCCATCAAGATCGCACCGTAATCGATGAGACTGATCGAGTGCCCCTTTGAGTTGGTGATCACGTACCGGTGGACCGTCTTGCCTTCTGGCGTGCTGCCAAACGGAATCGCTTCGAGTTTCATGTGGGTTGAATCAGGGTTGATGGGGATGACGGCAGGGGGGGCCGCGGCATGAGTGGGGCTATCGAGAAAACCACCACCAATGGCGGTCGTCAACAGGACGCTCATCAACAGGGTGTTGATGAAGCTGAGATTCGGGCCACGATCGTCAGTGGCGCTCGCGACCCGCGGTCGGCGTTGGCGAATCCTGTGATTTCGGAAAAGCGACAACATATGGCGGTGAGCCTCGAGCGAGCGGGAAACTTGCGGGTTGGTCCGATTTCGATCGCGACCCCTTTCTTTCAGGCGGCCCTGAGCGGATACAGCGACCTGCCCATGCGGGTGATCGCCAGACAGCACGGGGCATCGTACACGATTTGCGAGGTCATGTTGGACCAGTTCCTGGTTACCCTCACCGATCGCAAACGAACTCGGCATTTTCTCGAGATCGACTCGGGCGAGCACCCGGTCGGCGGTCAGTTGATGGGTAGTGAGCCTGAACAATTCGCGGCCGGCGCGGTCAAATTGGCCGCGGCCGGTTTTGACGTCATCGACATCAATTTTGGGTGTCCCGTGAAGAAGGTACTCGGTCGCTGCCGAGGCGGCTTTCATCTGGGACAGCCGCCGGTGGCGCTCGAAATCGTTGCCCGGGTGCGCGATGCTGTTCCCTCAAAGCATCCGGTGACACTCAAAATGCGAAGAGGAATCGATGACACCGACCAGTCACGCGACCATTTTTTTGAGATTCTTGACGGCGCCTTCGCTCGGGGCGTGGCCGCCGTCACGGTTCATGGTCGTACGGTCAAGCAGCGATATGTCGGGGCGAGCCGATGGGATTTCCTCGCGGATGTCAAACGTCACGTGGGTCACGAGCGATTGATCTTCGGCAGTGGCGATTTGTTCAGCGCAGAGGATTGTTTGCGGATGATCGAACAGACCGGGGTCGATGGGGTGACGATCGCACGAGGCGCGATCGGAAATCCGTGGATTTTTCGCCAAGTGGAGGCGCTATGGGCCGGCAGGCCGCTGCCGCCTCCGCCCACGCTTCGCGAGCAAGCCGAAGTGATCCGTCAACACTATTCCCTCTCACAACAGACCTATGGCGATACCCGTGCGGCCATCATGATGCGAAAGTTCTGCATCAAGTATTCGGCGAGTCATCCTGAGCACGAGACCGTTCGCCAATCGCTTGTGCGAATCAAGTCGCGGGAGGAGGTCGAAAGCGTGCTCGATCGGTACTATGGGACCGACGGACCCGGGAGGTACGTTCCTCGCGAGATTCACGGATCGCCAATGGATGATGCAACGCAGGGGGAGTGTGCGTGAACGACTCAGGCAGTCACGCAGCGCGAACCGCCGCGAGTTTTGCCGACGCAAGCTTCAAGCGTTCTTCTCTTGATCGTCACATTTATCTTTGTGGGTATCGGGGGAGCGGGAAAACGAGCGTTGGCCGGGAATTGGGTCGGCTGATCGGACGCCCCGTGATCGACCTGGACGATCGCGTCGAGGCAACCGCTGGAAAGAGCATTCGAGAAATATTTGCCGAGTCGGGGGAGGCGGGATTCCGTGATCTCGAGTCGGCCGAGTTGGAGTCGATCGCGTCGAATCAGCCGGCGGGTGTCGTGTCCTTGGGGGGCGGCGCGATCCTGCGGGATCGCAATCGCCGAGTGATCTTGTCGAGCGGCATTTGTGTTTGGCTGCAAGCCGATGTCGATACGGTGCTGCATCGATTGGAATCCGACGCGAGCACGCGCGATCGACGCCCCTCATTGACCGGATTGCCCAACCGCGAGGAGATTGAGAGCCTCCTAATCGCTCGCGAGCCGCTTTATCGAGAGATAGCGGTGATCACGATTGACACCCGCGGTCGGAGCATTGAGGGGCTTGCGGCGGAGATTCGAGCAAGTTGGACCGCGATCTGTCTTGAGAGCGTCTAGTCTAAAGGATTTTGCGTGGATGACACTCGTAAGGCGGCGCTCGGTGCGGTCGGTAAGGCGGCATTCTCGTGGCGCTCCGGAATGGTCAAGAGTTTGGTCTGCGTGTTCGTCGCCGTCGGCCTATCGATGGCCGTACCTGAGCCATCAGGCTTATCCCCGCAAGGTCGCTCGACGCTCTTCATTCTTTTGCTGGCGGCCGGACTCTGGGTGACCGAAGCGATCCCCGCGTTCGCCGTTGCGTTGCTGGTGATCGGACTCGAAATCGTTCTCCTGGGGAATCCAGGGGGAACGGTTGCCGCTTCGGAAACTGGATCGGCCGGTGGTGCCCGCGTCGAAAGCAACGATTGGCAGCGTTACGTCGCGACGTGGGGGAGTCCATTGATCTGGCTATTTCTAGGAGGTTTCGTGCTCGCCGCTGCGGGAGAAAAGACCGGGTTATTGCGGCAGCTGGCGAGCCTCGTGCTTTCGGGGTTCGGTCGCGAGCCGAAATGGCTACTACTGGGATGCATGTTGTTGACCTTTGTCTTTTCGCTCTTCGTCTCCAACACGGCAACGGCG
>JBGTCJ010000410.1:0-6388 GCA_041748895.1 Pirellulaceae bacterium | reverse complement strand
CGCAATGTAATCCTGCAGAAAAGTTTTGGCAGTCCAACGGTGACCAAGGACGGCGTGACCGTTGCCAAAGAGATTGATCTCGAGGATGCCTTTGAAAACATGGGCGCCCGAATGGTCCGCGAAGTCGCGAGCAAGACCAGTGACGTTGCCGGTGACGGCACGACCACGGCGACCGTGATGGCCGAAGCGATCTTCAACGAAGGGCTCAAGGCTGTCGTCGCCGGCGTCAACCCGATCCAAATGAAGTCCGGAATCGAGAAAGCGGTTGCCGACATCACCGAAAAGCTGCACAGCATGGCGGTCAAGGTGAAAGATAAGGAAGCGATGGCCAACGTCGCATCAATCGCCGCCAATAACGATCGCGAGATTGGAAATCTGTTGGCCGACGCGATGGACAAGGTCGGCAAAGACGGCGTAATCACCGTCGACGAAGGCAAGAGCCTGCAGACCGAGCAGGAATGGGTCGAGGGAATGCAGTTCGACCGTGGTTATTTGTCACCCTACTTCGTGAGCGATCACGGGAGCATGGAAGCGGTTCTCGAGGATGCCTACATCCTGGTTTTCGAGAAAAAGATCAGCAGCATCAAGGACATGGTGCCGGTTCTCGAGAAGGTGGTGCAGCAAGGCAAGCCACTTTTGATCATCGCCGAGGACGTCGACGGGGAAGCTTTGGCGACCCTGGTGATCAACCGGCTTCGCGGAACCTTCCAGTGCTGTGCCGTGAAGGCTCCGGGCTACGGCGATCGTCGCAAGGCGATGATGGAAGACATCGCGATTCTAACCGGCGGGACGGCGATCTTTGAGGCGCTCGGCATCAAGCTCGACGGCGTCGATTTGTCTTACCTCGGGCGCGCCAAGAAGGTGATTATCGACAAGGACAACACGACGATCATCGAAGGTGCCGGGAAGAGCGATCAGATCAAGGCGCGTATCGACCAGATTCGCCGAGAGATCGAGAACACGACCAGCGATTACGATCGCGAGAAACTCGAGGAGCGTCTCGCGAAACTGGCCGGCGGTGTGGCCAAGGTCAACGTCGGCGCGGCGACCGAAAGCGAAATGAAAGAGAAGAAGGCTCGCGTCGAGGACGCGCTCCATGCCACGCGTGCCGCGGTCGAAGAGGGGATTCTGCCCGGCGGTGGCGTCGCGTTGTTGCGCGCCAGTGGCTCGGTCAAGCCAGCCGATTCGCTCACGGATGACGAAAAGATCGGGTACCAGATCGTGGTCCGTGCCTGCCGTTCACCGCTGACCATGATCGCTGACAACGCCGGTCAAGATGGCGGGATCGTTTGCGAGAAAGTGCTCGCGCTCAAGGGGAACATGGGCTACAACGCCATGACCGACACCTACGAGGATTTGGTCAAGAGCGGCGTGATTGACCCAACCAAGGTCACGCGAACGGCGCTCAGCAACGCGGCCAGTGTGTCCACGTTGCTGTTGACGAGCGACGCGCTCGTCGCCGAAAAGCCCAAGGCCGACAAGTCTGCGAAGAAGGGCACCGGCGGCGACTACGACATGTATTGATCCTCCGCGCGGCCGAGGTCGGCTTGCTCGATCAATCGTTCGCAAAAAACGGCGGCGGACCCCTGGGTTTCGCCGCCGTTTTTATTTGTTTGTCTCGGGAAACACGCTTTTCGTGTGGACGTTCAGTTGAGCCCCGGTTGTCCGTGGCCATCGCCCGAGAGATAGCGCTGCAGATGCCGGGCGCGCTCCACGTTGCGGTCGGAAGAGCCGAGCAGTTTGCCTCGCAGTTTTTGCAAATGTGCGGGCTGTGTGTGGATGAATAGCTTGTTCACGGTGTTGACTTCAACATCCTCAATCAGGCCAAGATTGATTCCCATGCGGACCTTCGAGAGGTAGTGCATCGTTTCTTCGCTGCTGATCTTTTTGGCCGTGCACAGGATCCCCAACGCCCGACTGACATCGTCGTGCAAATCCTGCTCGCTCTGCTCCACCAGGAACTGCCTGGCGCGTCGTTCGTAGTCGATCAGAAGTGGGACGACTTCCGCCACCTGTTGGACCAACTGCCGTTCAGTTTTGCCAAGCGTGATTTGGTTGCTGACCTGATAAAAATCGCCGGTGTACTGCGAGCCTTCGCCATACAGGCCGCGGACGGTCACATTGATCTTCTGGAGGCTGCGAAAGACCTTGTCGATCTGTCGGGTAATCACGAGCGCCGGAAGGTGCAGCATCACGCTGACGCGAACACCGGTACCCACGTTGGTCGGACAAGCGGTCAGGTATCCATACTGCGGGTGATAGGCGTAGGTGATCGTGCCTTCCAAAAGGTCATCGAGCCGGTTGATTTGATCCCAAGCCGTTTGTACATCCAACCCGCTATGCATGACTTGGATCCTGAGGTGATCCTCCTCATTAATCATCACACTGAACTGTTCGCTGGGGTCGATCGCCACCGCACGGGAACCGTCGGTATCGGCCAGCTCACGGCTGATCAGTTGTCGCTCCACGAGGAATAGGCGATCGACCTCGGAAAGTTCGTCGACATCGATGTATCGCACCTCGGACCATTCTTCGAGTTTGTCCATTCGCGCCCGAACGGTCCGCTCAATGCTTAACCGATCCTCATCGCTGCAGCGACGAATAAAGGGGAAGTCGGCTAGATTTCGGGCCAGACGAATCCGGCTGCTGATCACAATGTCCGATTCGGGGCCGGTTCCGCGGAGCCATTCGCCACATCGGCTGGCCCAATCGTCAATGGTTTGGTCGCGTCGCACGCTGAAACTCCCCGGGGAAACCTCCGGGCACAGAACGTCGGGGCAATAAAAACGTCGGTGGCGCAGAAACACTCGCACCACCGCTGAAGACAACATCTTCAGCCCGCACCCGCACTCTGGGCAAGGGCACGCCCCCAAGAGATCGCCTGGAAAAGTTCGCTAACCGCCCGATTGACGATCGAACACGTCATGGCCACAGGCGCCGCGGACTCGCGGTCGCTTAGGGCTCGACGACTTGCTCGAGCCGTTTGATTTGATCTCGAATTTCGGAGGCCTTTTCGTAATCCTCTCGCTCAATCGCTTCTTCCATCTCCCGCCGAAGTCGAATTAGCTCGGCCTGCGAATCTTCCGAAGAGGCCATCCTTTGAGGTCTTTTTCCGACATGGCGAACCGAATCGTGAATGTTGGTCAAAAGTGGTTCAAGGTCGGACTTGAAGTGTGAGTAGTCGTAGGGGCAGCCAAGTCGGCCCGAGTTGCGAAACTCAAAAAAACTGATTCCGCATACCGGACACTCCTTCTGATCACTCTCCGCAGCAGCAGCGGCACCGGTCAGCTTCAACTGCTTCGCAAGGGCACCGGCGATCGACGCCGTTGGCGAGGAAGCCTCTTTGGTGAGGAACCCTCGTGCGTGTTCCTCGCAGAGATGCATCACTTGAGGTCCGCCTGGGCCGATCAGCTCGGTGATATGAAATGTCGCCGGCTTTTCACAGTACTGACATTTCATCGCCGCTACCCACCCTTCTTCGTGACTCACCTTCCTGGCGCCTAACCTTCCCTCGATCGTCAAATTGAACGCTTGGTGAACCGCATTCCAAGCGGATTCTATCGGTGTGGTGAAGGGTGTCAACGAGCGCCGCTGACGGCCGATCCTTGCCTGCGGCGCCCCCACCCGTCGGGCTCGCCGTGTGGTTCTGTCAAACCACCTCGGCTTCCCCCGCTTTATTCAGACGCGGCTTGACCTATCCTTTGGGACCGGCGAAGCGATTGGTGGACCGGTCGTTCTGTGCGGCCATGGCTCTTGATTATCGGTGCGTTAAAAGCAATGCAAAAAACGAAAGTCGCGATTCTTGGGTTGGGAACCGTCGGTACAGGGGTCGCCAAGCTGCTTTTGGATCATGGGGACCGGACCGCGCGTCACGCCGGACGGACGCTTTGGCTTGAGAAGGCGGTAGTCCGCGATCGAAGCAAACCACGAGGCGTCGATCTCCCGGCGAACATTCTGACCGACAACGTGGGCGAGGTCGTTGACCATCCCGAGATCTCGGTTGTCGCGCATCTGGTTGGCGGCTTGGAGCCCGCGCGGACGTTCATGCTGCGTCTGCTTCACGCCGGGAAAGACATTGTCACCGCCAACAAGGCGCTGCTTGCCGAGCACGGCCCCGAGTTATTTGCCGTGGCCCGCGAACTGGGACGCACGATCGCGTTCGAGGCTTCGGTCGCGGGTGGCGTTCCGATCATTACCAACCTCTCCCAGTGCCTTTCCGCAAACCGCATTGAGTCACTCGAGGGAATTCTCAATGGGACGAGCAATTTCATTCTGACGCAGATGGATCGCCATGGGACGCCCTACGCCGACGCCGTGCGGAGGGCTCAGGAGCTTGGATACGCCGAAGCCGACCCGACGATGGATGTTGACGGGACCGACGCTGCCCAAAAACTCGCCATTCTCGCGCACCTCGCTTTTGGCGCTCAGGTCAATTGGCGACAGATACCGAAGATGGGCATTGATCGATTGGAGCCCGAGGATCTGAGGTTTGCGGCACAATTGGGTTACGCGATCAAACTGCTGGCCGAAGCCCGACTGAGTGACGGCAAGCTCGACCTGCATGTCTCCCCGACGTTGGTTCGCCGGCGAACGCCGCTGGCCGAAGTTCAGGATGCCTTCAACGCCGTGCGAGTCGTTGGCGATGCGGTAGGTCCGGTCTTCTACCATGGGTTGGGTGCCGGTCAAATGCCGACGGCTTCGGCGGTTGTGGCTGACATCATCGACACCGCCGTCGGTCGAACCCGTTTGACCTTCGAGACCCTCGAACCGTTTTCGATGACAACACCGCCGAGGGTGTTGCTGCGCGATAGTGACGAATTGCCGGGTCGGTTCTTTTTCCGCCTGCGTGTCAAGGACCATCCCGGAACACTCGCGGCCATCACGGGTGTGTTTGGGAAGCATCGGCTTTCGATCGCGTCGGTGATCCAGCACGAAAACGATGGCAATGGCGATGTCGACGTGGTTCCGCTGGTGATCATGAGTCATGAGGGGCCCGAGGGTTCGGCCCGAAAGGTTGGCCAGGAGATTGAGTCGCTCGGCGTCGTTCATGGGTCGGTGACGCGGTTGCGGGTGAAGGCCTGACACCGCCGGCTAGCCCTCAGGATCGTCGTTTTCGGCAGGACACGGACCATCCGCACGGGCGACCTTGCAAAAACCGCTGGCAATCATTGCCCCGCGGCGGCCAGACCGTATGCTCGGGACCGGTTTTCGACCTAAGTTTGGATTGCCCCGAGATGCCAACGGGATGCCGTGCGACGGACGGCTGACAGCGACCCCTCATCCTCATCCGCGACGCCGGCAGCCCATGATCGACGTTTTCGACCTGACCAAGGCCTACTGCGACGCCCGAGGTGGGTGGTCTCTCGCCGTCGATCGCGTGAGTTTTCAGGTGCGGCCGGGCGAGATTTTTGGGTTGTTGGGGGCCAACGGCGCCGGCAAAACGACTGTCCTTCGGGTCCTCAGCACGGTTCTCAAGCCGACCGCTGGGACGGCTTTGGTCTGCGGGTACGATGCGGTCGCCGATTCTTCGCAAGTTCGTCGGCAGATCGGCTTCGTGAGCAACAACACCGCGATTTACGACCGCATGACGGCACCCGAGTTGGTCCGCTTTTTCGGTCGCCTGCATGGTATGGCGGCGGCGGAGATTGAATCGCGGATGGACACGCTCTTCAAACAGCTTCGGATTGACGAATTTCGCTCGGTCCCGGGGGGAAAAATGTCAACGGGCATGAAGCAGAAAGTGTCGATCGCCCGTGCCCTGATCCATGACCCACCCGTGCTGATTTTCGACGAGGCGACGCTCGGCCTGGACGTGTTGGTCGCCCGCAGTCTTTTGGGTGTCGTGCGACAACTGCGTGACGCCGGCAAGTGCCTCATCTTTTCGACTCACATCATGAGCGAAGTCGAGCGACTTTGCGACCGGATCGCGATCATGCATCGCGGCCGAATCCTCGACTGGGGGTCGCTTGACCAACTGCGATCGCGGCACGACCAGTCGGATATTGAAGAGCTCTTTTTCTCGCTGTTGACTCGATACGAACGGGATCATCAGGCGGCTGACGAAACCCATCAGGCAGCGGACATGATTGGCACGGCTCCCCGGTAGCCTCGGAAGAGTGACACGCATGAGTTCCATGGAAAGCTTTGACGACGATCCGCCGGATGACCAGTCACCGCGATGGGCTGTCGTCTGGATGATTTACGTTCGCGAGATGGCAGACCAACTCCGCGATCGACGGACCCTTTTCACGATCGCCGTGCTACCGATTCTGCTTTACCCGCTGTTGGGTACGTTGCTGCTTCAAATCGCACAGTTCAGTCGTGAGCACACCACTTCGGTCTGTTTGATCGGGACCGAGCATCTCGAGGGACTCCCGCAACTGATCGA
>JBGTCJ010000409.1:0-7038 GCA_041748895.1 Pirellulaceae bacterium | reverse complement strand
GATTGTGCTTCCCGGTGGGATCGCTCTGCAGCGTCCCACGCTCGCGGCTGAGGTCAACGCGGTCGGCCGGTTCCGCGAAGGGCAGTTGAGCGAACTCAGTTCTGCCACGCTGAGGGTGCGGAGCCCGTCGCTCGAGGCGGAGGCCAGGCTGATTGCTCCGATCGCTTCCCCGGACCAGGCGACAAGCTTTCCAGTAGCGATCAATAGCCGCGGACGACTCGAGGTGTTGGCAGAGTTCATTGGGCCTTGGCTACCCGCGTCGCTCCACAGTTTGGGCGGCGGGTACCATGCAGAGGCGAGTGCCTCGGTCGCGTTGGCGGGTGGCGAACTGAACGCGGCGAAGATTCGAGTCGAGCAGCCGCGGGTGGGTTGGGATGACCGTCAGCTGAGCCTCGCGGCGCTAGCCATCGATTTTGGCGGAACCTATGCCTGGCCTGAGCATCGATTGGTTGCACGAACCTTGACGATCGCAGGCGATGCCATTTCTGCCGCCGCGGAGGGGACCTATTCGAGCGACGTGATCGATATGCAGTTGGCGTGGCGCGCGAAGCTCGAGACGCTGCAGGGCGCGATGGCGCCCGTGCTCGTCAGCGCTCCCAATGCCTCCTTGCGGACGGCGAGTTTCACCGATTCGACACGGGGAGCGGCATCGGACACGGCGGAGCCTGATTTGTGGTTGCTTCGTGGTGACTGCGAGGGTCGCATCAAACTACGGAAGTCGACGGCAAACTCCACGCTTGAGCTCGATACGCATGCGGCGGCGACCCAGTTTGAGATTGTTCAGCCCACTGCACTATTGTCCGCTCAAGCCGTCGGGCCACTTCCCCCCGCGACGGCTGGTGCGGCGCGTCCTTCGAAACCGGTCGGCGGCTCTCAGGGGACGGTCGTCTGGGCAGAGCCCTTAGTCACGATCGATGGCCTGATTCGCTACGACCTCGCTGATGGTCATCTCGAGGCAGAGAAACTACAGCTCAGTAGCGATTGGTTCGCAACGACTCTCAAAGGCGATTTGGTTTGGAACGATAGCGGGGGCGATTTGAAACTGCGTGGTCCAGCACGACTGCGGATGCCACAGGTTGCCACTCACTTGACCTCGATCGTGGGCATCCCGGTTCAACTGCAAGGCATTCACGAGACGCCTGTCGATCTGGTTGCCTCGCTTGGCGGTGACGGGCCGATGGCAATGACCATCAAGGCCAACCTCGGTTGGGAGTCGGGGGAAGTTGCTGGCATTCGGTTCGGTCCCACGACGATCCCGGTGGCGATGACCGAAACGACGATTCGCGTCGAACCCGCGTCGATTCCCGTCGATCAGGGACGAATTGTATTGGGCGGTGATGTGCACTACCGCCCGGGCCCCCCGTGGATTTCCGTTCGGCCGGGGATGGTGGCGCAGAATATCCGACTAACACCCGAGCTGACCCACCGCTGGATGCAGTACCTGGCGCCGATGGCTGCTCAGTCGGCCAGGATTGACGGCACATTTGGGGCGACGCTCGCCGAGGCGGTGATCGATCTCGAGGACCCGATGCGATCTCAGGTGCGAGGGCAGCTGCAGATTAACGGGATCACGCTCGATTCGGGCCCGATGGTCAATCAATTGATCGGTAGCATCCGGCAGATTCAATCCTTGGTGCGAGGGACAGCCAGCACCCAGGACACTGAGCGTGAAAGGCGGATCGCGACTCTCCCGGCGCAGAACGTCGACTTTGAATTTGCCGCGGGGGCGGTCACGCACCAGCGGATGTTCATGGATATCGATCGGGCGCGGATCGTCTCCAGCGGGCAAGTTCACGTCGACGGACGCCTCAATCTGATGGCGCAAGTGCCGCTGGATCCGGCCTGGCTGGGTTCCGACCTCAAGGGGTTGGCCGGTCAATCGATCGCTTTACCAATCGATGGCACACTGTCACGCCCGAGTCTCGATTCCGACGGGATCCGTCGGCTCGTCGGCCAACTTGGCACACAGACGTTGCAAAATGCGGCGGAGAGCTATCTCGAAAAACAACTCGGTCGCGGCCTGGACAAGTGGCTAGGTCGCTGAATCCAACGCCTTCGCGATCCGATCGAAGACGTCGCTCCAACACCCCACATCGCTTTGCCGCCAAAGTCGTAGCGACGGGTACCACTTCGTCTCCGCACCACTTTGCCCCCATCGCCAATCGGGAACTTTGCCGAGGATCAACCACGTCGGCACGCCGAGCGCCCCCGCCAGATGGGCCGTTGATGTATCGGTCGTGATCACAACGTCGAGGTTCGTCATGATCGCGGCGGTGTCGAGAAATGCTCCGCCGCTCGTGTCGAGCGTCTCGGGTAGTCGAAGGATGCGCTCGGCAAAACCACTCTCGGCGATTTGCTGCGTGCCAAAGCCGTGCTGCAAGCTAATCAGTTGAAGGTCATCGCGGCGGGCGAGCGGAGCGAAAGACGATAGCGGCACCGACCGATAGATGTCGGCATGGTGCCTGGGATTGCCCTGCCAACAAATGCCGATGCGGCGTCGTTGTCGATCCGGACACCAATTATCAAGCTGCCTTCGCCAATAATCACGCAGCGAGTCGCTAACCTTCAGGTACGGCCCGAGCTCACCGGATTCACTTGTGGCGGTGGCCAACTGCCCACTTTGGCCGTGTCGAATATCGACCACATCGATAAATGAGGCATGGAAATCGATCTCGCCGACACCGAGCATTTGAGGAGCTATCTCCTCGGGCACGAGCACGTCGATGCCCGGCGCGGACGAAAACAGCGGAATCAATTTCGAAGAGCATTGGACGACCGTTCTGGCACCCATCGATCGCAAGGTGGTTGCCACGCGAATGAACTGGATTGCATCACCCAAACCCTGCTCGGGATAAATCAATATCGTTTTTCCCGCCAGATCTTCACCCTGCCAAAGCGGCTGCGGGTGTTGAGGACGACCGCCACCGATGAAGTGCCAACGCCATCGATATTCGGCCCAGCCGAGATCGTAACGCTCAAGGAGCAAGTAGATGACACCCAGGTTGCGATGGAGCTCAGGATCATCAGGAGCCATCCTCAGCCCTTCGGCGTAGGACGCCAAACCTCGTTCGATTTCGCCAGCCCAAACCCAAAGCGTGCCACGATTTTTGCGAGGCGAGAGGTAGCTCGGCTGCTGGTCAATCGCCTTCTGAAAGCACCGATCGGCCTCGTCGAGCTCACCGAGCATCCTCAGCGAGTTGCCGAGATTGTTCCACGCGATCGCAAATCGCGGTTGCAACTCGATCGCCCTGCGATAGGAATTGACCGACGCTTCAAACTGTCGCTGGTCAAACTGGGCGATGCCGAGGTAGACATGGGCAGCGGCGTGCTTGGGCTGTCTGGCGATCAGCTCTCGATAGACACGCTCGGCCGCCACGACAGACCCACCTTGATGGGCCTGCCAGGCCTGGTCTAGCAGGGTCTGAAAATCGCTCATCGGATCAATCGAGGAACCCGACCAGATCCTGGCTGCGACTGGGTTGCTGCAGCTTGCGGACGGCCTTGGCTTCGATCTGGCGGATTCGCTCGCGAGTCACCTTAAAAATGTGTCCCACTTCCTCCAACGTGTAGCTGTAGCCGTCACCCAACCCGTACCGGAGCTTGATGATCTCGCGTTCGCGGTACGAAAGGCTCTTGAGCACGTTGGTGATGCGATTCTTGAGCATCTCCTGGGTTGCGCCGATCTGCGGACTCTCGGCACTTCCGTCGGGTAGCAGATCACCGAATTGGCTGTCCTCGCTATTGCCCACGGGACGATCGAGCGAAATCGGAAAGCGGCTCATCGTCAAAACCCGGCGAGCCTCTTCGACGGTCGTGTCGGCACGGCGAGCGGTTTCCTCGATCGTCGGTTCACGACCGAGTTCCTGAAGCAACTGGCGGGCAACGTTTCGCACCCGGCTCATGGTTTCGACCATGTGAACGGGAATCCGGATCGTTCGGCTCTGGTCGGCCACGGCCCGCGTGATCGCCTGACGAATCCACCACGTCGCATAGGTGCAAAACTTGAATCCCCGTCGATACTCGAATTTGTCGACCGCCCGCATCAAACCGGCATTGCCCTCCTGAATGAGGTCGAGGAAGGATAGCCCCCGGTTGCGATATTTCTTCGCGATCGAGACGACTAGCCGCAGGTTGCCCTCGCTCAGTTCCCGCTTGGCCTGCTGGTATTCCGCATACACTCGATTGAGCATCACGACGCGATTTCGCAAAGACGTCGGGGTCTCTTGGCAGGCGGTGAGAATCTGTCGCCGTTCTTTGAGCAACTTTTCGCGTAGTTCATCGTTCGGTTTGCTCCGACGCAACCCGCGAATTTGCGTGTCGATCTCATCGACACGACGGAGGAATTTCTCGAGCAGGTCGATACGGGTCTCAATCCGCTGCGTCCGCAAACCGAGCTCCTCGATCAACCGCACGGCGCGTCGCCGACGACGTGCGAGCGACCGCCATGCCTGTTCTCGACGACGCTGCGAAGCACTCTTGCTGAGCGCGGTCTGCCAATCGTGCTGATTGCGACGCAGCAAGACGGCAAGCGTCCGCAGGTTGTGCGGCAAACGACCCAGGATCTGTTCTTTTTCAAGGTGGTCGGTAACCGACACCTGCACGGTCCGGTCAAACGGCAATTGGCCGCGATGAACTTTCCGCAGCGTCTTGAAAGCCTCGAGCAGAACGTAGTGATTCTCGAGCAGTTTGGTGCGGAAGCGGCGTCGGGTCTCCTCGATCCGCTTGGCCAACTCGACCTCCTGCTTTCGCGTCAACAGCGGAATCTCACCCATCTGCGTCAAGTACATCCGCACCGGATCGTCCGACCAAGATTCGTTATCGTCGATCCCCGCGAGCAACTCGTCGGGACTCTCGAGCTGAACCTCACCATCGGCAACTACATCGGTCGAAACCACGAGGAGATCGTCGTCGCCGTCGTCGACGGGCAGCTTTTGAAAGCCGTCATCGACGTCCCGCACACGCGTTACATCATCTTCGAAGTCGTCCAACAGCGTTTCGTACAAGGCGTGCACTCCTTAACCGTGCTTGATTCAATGCTGACAAAAATAGCTCAAGGTGATCGAGTCCCTAAGTCTACCACCCCGTTTCACGCGAGTTCGCGCAAGACGAGAAATGGAAATCCTTTACGACTGTGATGCGTGATCCGATCGGGTAAACCCTGCGCTGCGAATTTGAACCCACCGACGCCCCTTTCTGCCAGCGACCCATGCCGAAACGCTGTGCGAGAAACCGTTACCGATCGGCGGTAACCAAGGCGGGCCAGTTGGAGGGTTACACGTTTAACAATGAGGGCGTGTCGGCAGCGATCATCGGACAATTCAGTCCACTGCTGATCCGCAATCGATGTGTCGTGAAATGACGATGAAGATTGGGTCAGATGAAATCGAGGCAACCGCACGAATTGATTGTAGTCGGTGGGTTTGCAGGGTCTAGCTCTACCGCAAAATTCGCCTCCCACGCGGGGGGGCAAGTCGCTGGATCGATCCATCGCGGCGCTCGCCGCGTTTCCCACAACGGCCCGCTGCGATAAAACCAGGGACGTGCGGAAAGACGGGTTTCTGTGTGAATTCTCCCGTTGCCTCGACTCCCACCGATCTGAAGCTTCACCCATGTCCATGTTGCCCTGTCCTCACTGCGAACAATCGGTGGCTGTGACTCTCAGCCAAGCGGGTTCCCAAATCAGTTGCCCAAGCTGCGGAAGGTCGTTCGAACTTCCCAAGCTGGGTGATTTACGCAGGCGGTTGCTAGTACTCGAAGGCGCCGAGCCGCAACCGACCTCCAAAACGGCTGCCGCGCCGCCCGTTCGCGCGGCCGGAGATGGGACCGCGCGCCGCATTCTGTTCGCCGTCGCGATAGGTATCGCAACCATCGCGCTGCTGATTGGATCGTTCTGTTTCTTCCGTTACGCGACGATAACGGTTCCGATGACGACCCAATCGCACATCGCCGAGATTGAGAAACTCTATGAACAAGTGCCTCCGTCGCAACTGGTCCGCGAGTGGCAGCAAATGGAAAAGTACGGTCTGGCTGTATCAGGACCCTATCAGTACAAGGTGACCGAGCTCGAGAAAAATCGATGGCGGCGAAATGGGTTGTTGGCGCTAAGTGTTTTGGTTTTGTCGGCCATAACCGCCGCGGGGTTGGCCCTGAGCGATCGCGGACGGGGCGGTCGCGGACCGGGCGATCACGGACGGGGTGATCGCGGCACATCGGACCATCCCGCGTGATCGGGTTTAACCAGTGCGGCTAGCCAGTGTTTGGCCGCTGCCACTTGGAGCCTCCGACGGCCGCCTCGAGCCGACGGGACACTTGGTCGAATCACTCACCGCCGCTTCAAGACGTAGACGACATCTTCACTCGCCTCGTCGACCTCGACGGGTTGGCCGATCTGATAACGAAAGTCATGCGTTTGGATCGTTCTCCAAACGCCGCTCGATTCGATGAGCTGCTGCATCTGCGCCGCGGTGTAGCTCCGCAGTACCAACACATCTTCAATTCGCCATCGGCGACTGGGTGTGTGGATATCGAATCGAATGCCGAATCGTTCGACGCGTTTGCGAGCGTCCCTCTGAATCGTCCACATGTGCGTGTTGACCGCCAAATGTCCGCGCCGTGCGGACCACGATTCGGTCTCGCTCGGAGCCGCCTGGGTGGGCGTGAGGTGAACGCCGAGCAAGTAAATCCCGCCGCGGCGAATGGCCCGTCCCATGCTCTGCAAGTGATCGAGCGCGGCTCGTTCGGTCGACAGGTGACGGAAGCTATTGATCGTGTTGAATCCAATGTCGTACCGCTGGTCCGTGCGAAAGTCCGACATGTCGGCAACCCAAGCCCGATCGGCGATTAGGTGTTTCTCCAGCCGAGCGTTGCAGAAGTGGATCGCCTTCTCGTTGAGGTCAATTCCCGCAACCTGAAATCCCTTTTTGGCGAGTTGAAACAGCAGACGGCCGGTCCCGCAGGCAGGCTCAAACATTTTTTGGACCGACCCCGAGGCGTAGGTCGAACCACAATCGAGAATGAACTTGTGTTCCGCCGCGCAGT
>JBGTCJ010000408.1:0-4706 GCA_041748895.1 Pirellulaceae bacterium | reverse complement strand
AGTCGATTCGGAAAAGTTTCCCAAGACCATCAGCCGATTGCCCTCATGCAGGCGAAGGAAACCGAGGACTTGCGGGCACTGCGTGGGAATCAGTTCCATCTTCATACCCGCCAGCGCTGGCTCGGACTTGCGAATCGAAATGAGCCGCCGAATGGACTCAAAGATCCGATTGCGGATTTTGGAGTCGGGGCAGGCCTCCTTGAGCCACTGCCAATTCATTTTGGGGCGATGAACCCAACGCGTATCGGATGCTTTGGCGGGGTCACGGACGAAGTCGTAGTCGTTGATGGTGCCCCACTCTTCACCGAGGTAGAGCAGTGGGATGCCACCGATACTCAGGATGATCGAATTGAGCAGGAGAATGCGGCGGATCGCCATCTCCTTCTGGTGATCGTCACCCAAATCGATCGCCTGCTCCAATCCGGCCAGCGACGCCATCGTTCCGCTGATACGCATGTCTCCGGTGTCCGGGTTTTCCTGGAAGGGGACACCGCGGGCGAACGAACCGGGGAACTGACCGGTGTAAAAACGGTTGAGGAATTGGCGATGATCGAAGGCATTGATCCCGACCGCCGCCGCGTCGGCATCATCGAATGTCCATCCGATGTCATCGTGGCAGCGAAGGTAGTTGACCCATGTCGTCCCCTCGGGAAGTTTGTGGCGATGGTGTAGTGAGCGCAAGAGCAATTTGGTATCTCGCGTAGCGAGGGCTTCCCAGCAAAGCGCCATCAGGGTCGGGTTGTAGGACAGTTGGCACTCATCACGACTTACGTATCGAACAACCTCGTCGGGATGAACGATCGCCTCGCTTTTGAAGAGCAATCCTGGCGAAGCGATCCGCACGCACGCGTTGAACGCTTGGATCAACTGATGGGCCTCGGGAAGATTCTCGCAGCTCGTTCCCAATCGCTTCCAAATGAAGGCGACGGCGTCAAACCGCATCACGTCGACGCCCGTGTTGGCGATGAACAGCAGTTCGGCCAACATCGCCTCGAACACGGCCGGGTTGGCGTAATTCAAATCCCACTGAAAGCTGTTGAAAGTCGTCCAGACCCAACGCTGCATCGCGTCATGCCAAGTGAAGTTGCCGCGCCGGACCGATGGGAAAATTTCTCTCAGCGTCGACTCATAGCGGTCGGGCATCACGCGGTCGGGAAACAGGTAGTAGAAGTCCTGGTACTCGGCGTCACCGGCCATGGCCTGGGTGGCCCAGTAATGATCGTCGGCCGTGTGATTGAAGACAAAATCGAGCACCAGCGAAATGCCGACTTCACGAAGGTCGGTCGCCAGATCCCGGAGATCATCGATCGTACCCAACCGAGGATCGACGCTTCGATAGTTGCTGATGGCATACCCGCCATCGCTATCGCCTGGCCGAACGGCGAACAGCGGCATCAGGTGCAGGTAGCTCAGGCCAAGGTCGCGGAAATATCCGATGTGGCTTCGCAGCTGGGCGAGATTTTCCCCAAAAAGGTCGACGTAAAGCGCGCCGCCGACGAGCCGCTGCGACTGGAACCAATCGGGCTCGTGAAGACGTCGTTCATCGACCTCTCGAAGCACGCGCGGACGGTCAACAAATCCCGATGCGGTCGTGAGGATGATCCGTTCGAGGTGGTAGAAGAAGTCGTAGCGGTGCCCGTACAACCCGCGGAGAAGCCCGAATAATCGCGGCCAATGCTCGTCAAGTCTTGCTTCGAAGGCCTCGATGTCGTCATCGTTGAGGGCTGCGGCATCGCCCGAACGTGCCTCCCAGTTTGCACGGAGCCTGGGCAACAACCGCTGAAGCGTCAGCTCCGCATCGTACCGGGGCGTACCGGGCGCGGCGGTAATCGATCGTGGGGCGGGCCGAAGCACGTTGCAAACTACTCGGGGAGGTCAGCGGGATGATCGTTCGGAATTCGGATGTGACCGAGAAAATTGTAGTATTCGATCCCTTCCAAAATACCCCGCGCGTGATGCCCCTGAGCGAAATAAATGCGCGGCAACCGCCGCAGTTTCTCGAGCTCTTTGCTGTAATTCCCCACAACCACCCCAAGCGTGCGCCCCTTCAGCATTCCCTCATCATTTCCCGAATCCCCGGCAACCAACAATTGCTCAGGGGAAAAGCCCCAGCGGTAGGCGAGATGCCGAATCGAAAAGTCACTGCCACCGCGGATCGGTACAATGTCGAGGAAGACCTCGAGTGAAAGGATCACGTTGACCCTCAATCCCGACTCCCTCAGAACGCGGCGGATTCGCTGAAGCGGCGGCGCCAGGGTGGGGTCGATCCGATAGCTGATCTTGAATGCCGTCTGTTCGTGCGCGTCCTGCGCCTTGAGTCCCGGGAGGGTGTCGAGAACCCTTCGTACTTCGTCGGGCTTCCAGTGTGCCGAGAGCTGCTGCCTCCAAGCGACATCAAGGGTTAAGTCTTTCCCATAGTAAAGCTCGGTACCCACGGCCGCGGCCAACACATCGGGCCGAGGCAACGATCGCTGCTCAATCCATGACATCACATCATCGAGTCGCCGACCCGTCGCGATCCCAAAGCCGACGTGGCGACCGCTACCCTGCAACACTTCGATGAATTCATCGAGGGCCTCGTCGTCACCCCCCAAGGTGTTATCGAGATCGGCGATGATCAATCGGTCGAATTCGGGCAACCTCCTCGGGGTTCGGCGGTCGACGATTGCGGGCACCGCCGCTTGCCCGACGATCTCCAACACGTCTCGCAGGTAGCGATCGACGTGCGTCGTCCACGAATAGTGTTTCTTGACCCCCGTGATGCCGTTGCTCGACCATTGCTGCCACTGGTCAGGTTCGCTCAACATCCTTAGCAGCGCGTGCTCGATCGCCGCGTGATCCAAGGGGTCGACCAGCAATCCGTTTTGGCAATTGCCGATGATGTCCGTTGGACCACCATCGTGCGTGGCCACGACCGGTAATCCACTTGCCGCTGCCTCGAGAATCGTCAAACCGAAGGGCTCGGTCAGCGCCGGGTTGATAAAAACACCGCCCCCGCGAGCGGCGTGACGGTAGAGTTCGGGTACGTCTTCACCGTCATGTGTTTTCGGATAGGCGACTTTCCCGTAGAGATCGTAAACATCGATCAGGTTAAGGATGTTATTCAGCACCCGACGCTGGCCCGAGGGAAGGGCTCGCGCATCCTCACGTTTGCCCATGATCAACACCAGATTCGCGATATCCTGGAGCGATTTCGATTCCCCGAAAACTTTCACGAGCGTTTCGAAATTCTTTCGGTCATCGAGCCGAGCCATCGCTAGCACCATCGGCCGCGAGGGTTCGCGGAGAAATGCGTCCAATCGGGTCACGATTTTTGGCGTGGCGTCAGTTTTGGCGGATGGGAAAAACGAATCGAGGTCAACACCTGGTGGGATCACTTCCATCCGATCGGGTTGGTAGTGCTCGTACAACTCGTACTGCTCGAGCACTTCCTGGTTGGTGCTGGTGATCACCAGCGAGGCGGTCTCAAGAGCCATTTCCTCCGCCTCGTTTCTGGTTGCGAAACGGTACGTCTGCTCGAGCGCCCGGGCGTCCTCATCTTCGCGCTGCATCATTCGCTCGCGTTTGACGCGGCCGAGCGAATGACCCGTGAAGACGTAGGGAAGGTGAAGCAGGCGGGACAGCTGGGCGCCGGCGTAGCCGGCATCGGCGTAGTGACCGTGAATCAAACTGGGCAGGCCGCCGCGACGAAAATGGCTGAGTGCCTGATCGACGAAGACCTCGAGAAACGGCCATAGCGCCTCCTTACGCAAGTAACGCCGCGGGCCAAACGGTAACCGCACGATCTTCGCCTTGGGGCCGATCACCTCTTCAACCTGTGCGTAGTCCGAAGAAACCCGATCGTCGATGATTTGACGGGTGATGAGCTCCACGCTCTGGACCTCGTCGCGAGACCCCAACTCTCTCGCCAACTCGAGGACGTACTTGACTTGCCCGCCCGTGTCAGGGTCCCGCCCCAGTTCGGGCGCCGTTCCGCGAATCAGGCCGTGGAGACTAAGCAAAGCGATCCGCAGCGGGGGCGTTCGGCTACTGGTGGAGATCATTTCAAGTCACCATGTTGATAAAAGTCTGGATCGTCGGTCGTGGCGCCTCTTATCCCGCAAACTTTCGCGGCGAAGCGGTTCGCCCTGGCCAGTGTTTCGCTCGGTTCGGCGCCCTTGATCAACCCTTCAATCACGACCGCTGCAAAGGCATCACCGGCGCCCACGGTATCGATCACGTTAGACGTTTGCTGACCGCGATCGCTCACCCATTGGCCCTGGTGGCTCGCATGAATCGCACCTTGATCACCGAGCGTGATCCAAAAATCACCGATCTGGTACCGCTCACGAACGTGGGCCACCTGATCACGAATGGCCGCCTCGTCGCTCGCGCCCTGCACGGGCACAGGGTCCATTCCCGTATGCTCAGCAACCGATCGCAACTCGCCAGCGTTGATCTTCAAATGATCCGCGCCGCCGATTAAATCATCGAGCCAGTCAAAATCGAAATGGGGATGTCGAATATTGAGGTCAACAAAGCGGGGGCAACTCAATTCGTTGATCAGCCTGAGGATGGTGCGACGGCTTGTCTCACTTCTAAATGCGAGTGAGCCGTGATAAAAAATCGCCGCCGCGTCTTCGAAATCATTCCCACCGGGCAAGTCGATGAAGTCGTAGGCAACGTCCTTGTGAATTTCATATTGAGGATCGCCATCGGTGATGTTA